>NZ_LAYF01000018.1:0-30727 GCF_001588645.1 Streptococcus oralis
ACTAGCTGAACAATTTGATGATAAAGTATTTGATAAAAAACGAAAATAGAAAACTTAAAATTATTTTCAATATTTCAGTTTCACAAAAAAGAGACAGGATAACTCCTGCCTCTAGGCTGATAAACGATTATTTACGACGTCCTGGTCGTTCTGCATAACCATAGTAAGCATCTGCCATGATTTCTTCCATGTCAGCTACCATTGGCAAGCGTGGGTTAGCAGGTGAACATTGGTCTTCATAAGCAAGCAAGGCAATTTCATGCAAGCTGTCTTTCCAAGCTTTTTCATCGATTCCAAAGCCTTTGAAGTTCATTGTGATTCCAACTGCTTCACCAAGATCGTAAACTGCTTTGGCATACGCTTCAACCGCTTCTTCTGGAGTTGAGTGAGGCAATCCAAGCATTCTAGCAATATCTTGGAATTTTTCGTCAGCTTTCCAGTAGTTATACTTAGGCCATGTAGTCGTCTTAGATGGGCAAGTACCATTGTAACGGATAACGTATGGAAGCAAGATTGCGTTTGTACGTCCGTGAACAGTATGGTGAACCGCACCGATCTTGTGGGCCATTGAGTGGCTCATCCCAAGGAAGGCATTGGCAAAGGCCATACCAGCCATTGTAGATGCATTGTGCATTTTTTCGCGAGCTTCTGGATCAGCCGTCTTAACAGATTTTTCCAACCATTCAAAGACAAGTTTGATTGTTTGAAGGGCGATACCGTCTGTGTAGTCGTTAGCAAAGTTTGAAGTGTAGGCTTCAGTCGCGTGAGTCAAGACGTCCATACCTGTGTCCGCAGCGATGAAGTCTGGAACTGACTCAACCAAAGCAGGATCAACAATCGCAATAGTTGGTGTCAATGAGTAGTCAGCCAATGGGTATTTACGATTGTTTTTCTTATCAGAGATAACGGCAAATGGTGTTACTTCTGAACCTGTACCTGAAGTTGTTGGAATACCAATGTATTTCGCTTTTTTACCAAGTGATGGGAAGCGGAAGGCCCGTTTACGGATATCCATGAATTTTTGAACCAAGTCACGGAAGTCGATTTGTGGTTGTTCGTAGAAGAGCCACATTACTTTGGCTGCATCCATTGGAGAACCACCACCAAGAGCGATGATTGTGTCTGGTTCAAATGCTCTCATTACTTCAGTACCACGTTCTACAGTTGTGATATCTGGGTCTGGTTCAACGTCTGAGAAGACTTGGACAGTTACACGGTTGCTGCGTTTGTTCAATTGGTCAATAATGCGTTGAACAAAACCAAGTTTTTCGATCGATTTGTCTGTAACAATCATAACGCGTTCAATATCTTCACATGTTTGAAGGTATTGGATAGAATTGCGTTCGAAGTAAATTTTTGAAGGAACTTTAAACCATTGCATATTATTTCTACGTTTCCCTACTTTCTTGATGTTTAGAAGGTTGATCGCACTCACGTTATCACCGACTGAGTTGTGTCCATATGAACCACATCCAAGTGTCAATGATGGAATGAAGGCATTGTATACGTCACCGATACCACCGAAAGTAGATGGAGAGTTCCAGATAATACGCATTGCTTTGATTTCTGTACCAAAGCGTTTAGCAAGAGCTTCGTCTTTTGTATGGATGGCTGCTGAGTGACCAAGTCCGTTAAACTCAACCATTTGACGAGCTTTTTTAAGACCATCTTCTGTGTCTTCAGCTTTTAGGACAGCGATAACTGGTGACAATTTTTCACGAGTCAATGGTTCTTTCGGTCCTACTTCTGCACATTCTGCAGCCAAGATGTTTGTTCCTTCTGGAACGCTGAATCCTGCTTGTTCTGCAATCCATGCTGCTGGTTTACCAACGATGTTTGCATTTAGTTTAGCACCTGCACAGTTTTTGCTGTTTGCTTTCACGCCGAAACAGAATTCTTCAAGAAGTGCTTTTTCTTTCTTGTTTACAAAGTAAGTGTGATATGATTTGAATTCTTCTACAAATTCGTCATACACTTCTTTATCAATGATAACGGCTTGTTCTGATGCACAGACCATCCCATTATCAAATGATTTAGACATAACGATGTCATGAGCAGCTTGACGAAGGTCAGCAGATTTTTCTACATAGGCAGGAACGTTTCCGGCACCTACCCCAAGTGCTGGTTTCCCACATGAGTATGCCGCTTTAACCATAGCATTCCCACCAGTTGCAAGAATAGTTGCAACACCTTCGTGGTTCATTAGCGCTCCAGTTGCTTCCATAGATGGCTTTGTAATCCATTGCACACAGTTCTCAGGTGCACCGGCTGCAATCGCTGCATCGCGAACGATTTGTGCTGCGTGAGCTGATGATTCTTGAGCAGATGGGTGGAAGGCGAAAACAATTGGGTTACGTGTTTTCAAAGCAATGAGTGATTTGAAAATCGCTGTTGAAGTTGGATTTGTTGTCGGAGTGACACCACAGATTACCCCTACAGGCTCCGCAATCTTTGTCAAACCTGTAATTGGATCATCTTCAATAACTCCAACTGTTTTAACTCCACGCATATTGTTCACTACGTGTTCGCAGGCAAATAGGTTTTTTGTCGCCTTGTCTTCAAATACCCCACGACCAGTTTCTTCAACTGCGTGTTGTGCAAGGATACCATGTGCGTCAAGTGCTGCAACCGAAGCTTTTGCCACGATATAGTCAACTTGCTCTTGGTTCAACTTGCGCATTTCATCAAGCGCAACCAAGGCTTTTTTCACGAGACCATCGACATGCTTTTCAGCAGCAAGTTGTTTTTCCTCTGGTGTTACTGTTTTTTTATCAGCCATATTATCCTCCATAGCCTTTAAGGATGTTATCATTTGTTAATTTTTTCACAAGTTTATTATAACTCTTTTTTTATGCTTTGTAAACAGTTTCATAAGCATTTCACAAAGAAATTTTCTAAGATTGTGATTTTTTTCTCAATATAGCTACACAAGAGAGTTTTGACCGAATGATTGTGAAATTATGGAAAAAATTTTTTTATTTCACAAAGTTTTTCTAGTTGATAGTTATTTCTCGAATTTAAGCAAAGAAAGCGTTTTCTTTTCAGGCTTTGAAAATAGCCTCCTAACTTGGAGACTACTGTTTTTGCTGAAAAACGCCTTGTTTAAAGGTCCCTTCATAAACGACTTCTTGCTCTGTCGTCAACTTCCCTTGACCTTCAGCCTGACCATTTACAAAATCACCCTCGTATTTCCAGCCATCTTTTGATTGGAAAGTCCCTTTTCCATTAAAGGCTCCATTATTGAAATCACCTGTATATTGGTCTCCGTTTTCAAAGGTCAGGGTTCCTTGACCATTCATTTTCCCTCGTACCAAGGTGCCATCATAAACAAGAGTTCCACCATCAAGTGTCAGGACACCCTTTTTAGGCGTATTTAGCAGAAATACCGATAGAGCACATAGTCCCATTACGACCACTGCAATGAGCTCTAACCTAGGACGAGTTAGGTAAACTCTACACTTCTCATAAAATTGTTTAAGCTTTTCCATTGTCACTCTCATTTTCTAATCGATCTAGCCAGTGTTGACATCCACTTGTGATACGAGTATAGGTTTCCTCAAAATCTCCTGTATACCAAGGATCTGGGACACTTTCAGATGCAAAAGAGTAGATCTTGTACTGTAGTTCTTGAGGGCACATTTGACGCAGATCTGAAACGTTTGAAGCATCCATACCGATAATGTAATCAAACGATTCAAAGTCTTCTCTGCCGATCTGAAGCGATGTTTTGTCTTTGTCATACGGGATCTGATATTGCTGGAAAATTCCTTGCGTTCCCTTATGAATCGGATTGCCATGTTCCCATGATGACGTTGCCCGACTCTCGACGTGGTAATCGCTCGTCATGGACTTCATCACAAACTCTGCCATGGGGCTACGACAGATATTTCCTAGGCAAACAAATACTATTTTTTTCATCCCTTTTCCTCTCATCTCATAGAAAAACGGGAGTGACAGATCCCGTTTTATTCTTCGATTGCTCCGCCTTCGTCAACAACTGTTCCTTCTGGTGTCACAGCTTCTTTGAGTGGCAAAACGGTCTTAATTGCAGCCAATTCAAAGGTCAAATAGACCCCATCTACATCCAGTACGATTGTACCTTTCTCAGTATCTACTTCATCCACTGTTCCGTAAAGCCCACCAATTGTAATGACTTCATAGCCTTTTTGAAGCTTGTTCAAGCTTTCCATACGCTTTTGTGCTTGTTTCTTTTGAGAACGTTGCATAAAGAACATCAAGGCAAACATACCTACAAGCATGATTAAGAAAGTAATATTTGGATTCATTGTTTTCTCCTTTGTATTTTACATAGGACTACTATATCAAATTTCAGCTACTTTTACAAGATTGTGCCTTGTTTTTATGGTTATAAAAAATCAGAGTTTTCACTCTGATTTTTGTGATTATTTCAAGTTTTGAACGACTTTGACTAGATTTTCAACTGTAAATCCGTACTCTGCCAATACTTTTGGTGCTGGAGCAGATGCTCCAAAGGTATCAATACCGAGAACTGCACCATCAAGACCAACATACTTGTACCAGTTTTGAGTTGCACCCATTTCGACTGCAACACGACGGCGGACTGCATTTGGAAGGATTTCTTCCTTGTATGCTGCATCTTGTGCATCAAAGACATCTGTTGATGGCATGCTAACTACACGGACTTTTGCACCTTGACTAGCCAATTCTTTGGCAGCTGCGACCGCCAAATTCACCTCTGAACCTGTTGCAATCAAGATCGTATCAAAGTCTGCTGCATTTTCATAGACGACATAGGCACCTTTCGCAACTTTATCAAAGTCTGTTCCCTCTTCTACAGTCAAGTTTTGACGTGTCAAGACGAGGGCAGTTGGTGTTTTTTCGCTTGTCACGGCAAGATACCAAGCTGCTTGAGTTTCACGCGCATCTGCTGGGCGGAAAACATTCAGATTTGGCATAGCACGAAGACCTGCTAGGTGTTCAACTGGTTCGTGCGTTGGACCATCTTCCCCAACTGCGATTGAATCGTGGGTAAAGACATAAGTCACTGGAAGTCCTTGCAAGGCTGACAAGCGGACAGCTGCTTTCACATAGTCAGAGAAGACGAAGAAAGTACCACCGTATACACGAAGTCCACCGTGAAGGGCCATCCCGTTCAAGATCGTTCCCATTGCAAATTCACGAACACCAAACTGAATATTGCGGTTCAAGCGATTAGCATCATCTTGAAGTCCATCCGTTTTGATGTAAGTCATGTTTGAGTGAGCGAGGTCAGCTGATCCACCTAGGAAGGTTGGCAACTTGGCAGCTACAACGTTCAAAGCATCCTGACTCGAGTTACGAGTTGCTTGAGAGAAACCATTTTCTAAGGCTGGGAAGTCTGCTGGAGTCACTTCAACTGGGTCACGGCCGTCGATGATGGCTTCTACTTCTGCAGCCAGTTCTGGATGAGCCTCTTTATAGTCAGCAACTAATTTAGTCCAAGCTTGATAAGCTGATGCGCCACGGTCTGCAACATTTTCTTTGAAATCAGCATAAACTTGTTCTGGGATTTCAAATGGTTCATAGTCCCAACCGAGGGCTTGACGAGTTGCTGCAGTTTCATCTACTCCAAGAGGAGCACCGTGTACCGCATTAGTTCCTTGTTTGTTTGGAGAGCCGTATCCAATCACAGTCTTCACTTCAATCAAAGATGGTTTTCCTGAAGCTTTAGCTGCTTCAATAGCCGCATGGATTGCTTCCAAGTCTGTTCCATCTTCAACCAAGGCTGTATGCCAGCCGTAGGCATTGTAGCGATCACGAACACTTTCAGTAAAGGAATCCTTTGTCTCACCATCCAAGTTAATGTCATTTGAATCATAAAGAACCACCAACTTGTCAAGTTTTTGCAAGCCTGCATATGAAGCCGCCTCACTTGAGACACCTTCCATCAAATCTCCGTCTCCACAGATCACATAAGTATAGTGGTCAAAGATATTGAAGCCTTCGCGGTTATATTTGGCTGCAAGGAAGCGTTCTGCTTGGGCAAAACCAGTAGCAGTAGAAATCCCTTGACCTAGAGGACCAGTTGTAGCGTCAACCCCTGCTGTATGACCAAATTCTGGGTGACCTGGCGTTTTTGAACCCCATTGGCGGAAGTTCTTGACTTCATCCATGCTAACATCTTCAAAACCAGAAAGGTGAAGAAGGGCATAAAGAAGCATAGAGCCGTGTCCTGCTGAAAGAATAAAGCGATCGCGGTTGATCCAGTTTGGTTGAGCTGGATTGATACGAAGTTGTTTTGTAAAGAGGCTATAGGCCATAGGAGCAGCCCCCATAACCACCCCTGGGTGACCTGAGTTTGCTTTGTTGATGGCGTCAATACCTAGAAAACGAATTGCATTAACAGATAGATTTGACATAGAATTTCCTTTCTCTTTGAGGTGATTAATAAATCACACATCCTATTTTACTATTATATGAAAAAATGCATAGAATAGCAATAAAACAATTTGCGTTCATCTAACACATTTGATTTTCTATCCCCTCGTCACCTCATAGTAAGGCAACAAGCGAGTATAAGCGTATTCTAGCTCCTCCAATATCACTTCTACTGACTGATTTTCAATGAGGGAAACATCTGACTTGACTAAGACTTTTCGGGCTTCCTGACTTCTCAGCTTCTCTCGTAAAGTACGACGATTCTCCTCAGTTGCCTCCACCTTATGACTTTCCCCATTTGAGTAGACTAGATAATAAATTCCTTCTACCGCTGGAAGTTCTAAAACCTTGGCTTGCTTGTCTAAAGTCTGTTTATCTTTCTTGCGCTCGATGAAACTGACTTCCAAAGAAATCCCATAATTAGTAGGTGTTCCATACAAACGAAGAGCCATCATAGGTTCTGTCACTTGTCCGTCTCTCTGTAGATAGGCCCAGAAATGCGGTCGCAAGCGTTGGGATTGGTTCATCCACTGACTAGTCTGTTGCAGTTGCCATTCTGGATGACTTGCTTGAAAGGTTTTGACCAATTCTGTAAAAGACTTCCGAGCCTCTTGACCCTTTTGCCGCAAATCCAACATCTTTTCTCTTTCATCGCCAGCTTTATCAGGATTACGGTACTGGACTCCTGCAAATGATAGGTATTCTCTAACTGCTTTCAGCATATCTGAATCTTTCCTTTCCTAGCAAAAAATCAGGATGAACCTGATTTTGCTTTGCTTATTCTGCATCTACGACAACATAGCGATTTGGCTCGTCACCTTCAGAGTAACTCGTCACGCCATCCATGCGTGAAATAATGCGATGGATAATCTTGCGTTCGCTATTTGACATTGGATCAGTTTGTTGGCTACGTCCTTCTTCTAAAACGCGAGTCGCCAATTTTTGAGCGTAGGTTTGCAAGACTTCTGCACGGTGCTCAACATAATCATTGACATTGATCGTGATGTAGAAGGTTCTTGAATAGCGATTATAAAGGTAATTTTGAGCCAATAGTTGCAAGGCCTTCAAAACTTTACCATGATAACCGATAATACGGCCTGGTTCATTGGTGTCAATTTGAAGATTGATGGTGCGGCGATTGTAGTCGCTTGAAATCGTCCCTTCAACATCCATATCATCTACAATGGTTTGAACGTAGCTAGCTACTTCAGTTGCCACCTGTTCGATGTCATAACTTGGTTCTACTTTCAAGCCTAAATCTTCCAAAGATTGGCTCGCTACTTCTTGCGTTTCAGCTTCTTTTTCTGGAGCAGCCTTAACTTCCTCAGCAACATCTTCTGCTTGCAGTTCATTTAAAATTGAAATATGACCTGTTTCTTCCAAAATCGTGCTGGCATGTTTTTCATTTTTCAAGATTTCAGCCTTGACCTCTTCAGAGACACCTTGGCCTTCTTCTTCAATTTTCTTGATGGCTTCAACCACATATCCCAAATCAACTGTCGCTTCGCTGACGGTTTTCACTGGTTCATTCTTTTCATTGACTTCTTTTGGAACACCTTTGACAGCCTGTTGATTGGCTTTAATCACTGTTGTTTCACTGATTGCTTCAATATCAACTTGAGCTGGCTTCTTACCAAACAAGCCCAAGAAACCTTTTTTCTCTTTTGAAACGACCTTGATGTGGGCCTTCATTCTTGAAATATTTAATTCTTTCAACCCTTTTTGGATTGCTTCTTCAACCGTTGAACCTGTAAATAATACCATTACCAGATTCCTCCTTATTTTTTCTTTTTCTGTGCTTTCTTCAAGGCTCTTCTCTTCTTGCCTTCTAAATCTCTTTCTGCTTGGACTACCGCTTCTCTTTCAGCAATAATCTTGAAAGGATTGTTCAAGAAATAGGTTTGCAAAACTTGATAAGCATTGGATACTGCCCAGTACAAGGCAACTCCACTCGGCGCAGAGATGGCAAAGATAAAGATCAGTACCGGCATCCCGTACATCATCCCTGTCGTAGCTCCACTTTTTTCAGACAAAGCTTTATTCGATAACCAGCTACTCAAGAAGGTAAAGACTGCCGCCAAAATCGGAAGGACAAAACTTGTATCTACTCCTCCCAAATTAATCCATAAAAAGTGACCTGTTTTCAAAAAGTCTACTCGACTCAAGGCTTGAAAGAGCGCCAAGAGAACCGGCATTTGTATTAAAATCGGCCAGAGAGAGGATGAATGTTTAATCCCTAACTCTTTATAGACCTTGCGCATCTCCTGGTCTAGCTTGGTTCTACTTTCCATATCACGACCCGGATATTGCTCTCGCAAAGCCTTGATGCGCGGTTGAGCCTCTTGCATTTTTCTAGAGGCAACCATCTGCGTCTGAAAGACCGGTAATAGAATCGTCCGAATCAAAATCGTGAAGAGGATAATCCCCACTCCGATACTAATGTCAAAGGACAAAAAGCGGATAATTTCAGCAAAAAAATAGACGAATTTGCTCCAAAAGTCTGTCGAATCTGCTGTTATATCGCTAGCTGTACCATTTGTTGCACAGGCTGTCATGATAAACAAGGACAAGCCCAACAAACTAGTCAACTGTAGTTTCTTTTTCACTCCCATTTCCTTCCTGGTAAATCTTTGATAACTTTAATACGTGGAGTAGGTTTTTCTCCATCTCTGCATATTCCAAGGTTTCCACCCCTTTTCGGGCAATCACGACAAAATCAACATGCTCTACTAAACTCCCTTTTACACTTTGTAGAATGTGCCGGATTCGTCTCTTAATTTGATTTCTGGTAACTGCATTCCCCAGCTTTTTGCTGACGGACAGTCCTACTCGAAAATGGTTTTGCTGGTTTTCCAATTGGTAGACAACAAATTTTCGATTGGCAAAACTTGTTCCGTCCTTGAAAATCGCCTTAAAATCTTTCTCTCTTTTTACACGAAAGCTTTTCTTCAAAACTCAACTCCATCTATTAAATTACTACTATTATACCATATTTTTTGAAAAAGCCAATAACAGCAAGGTTTTAGACATTTTCTACATAAAAAAAGCTGGAAAATCTCTTTTCCAACTTCTTTTCACAATCAAATTTTATGTGTATTTACTTATTTTTTCAAGCGCTCAACATCGCGTGCAATCACCAATTCTTCATCTGTTGGAATAACCAAGACACGGATTTTCGCTGCGTCAGTTGAGATGTCTCCCGTTACGCCAAAGACGTTCTTTTCTGGATCCACATCACAACCAAACCAAGAGATACCTGAAATGACATCCTCACGAACCAAAGCTGCATTTTCACCGATACCTGCTGTGAAGATAATCGCATCCGACCCATTTAGGACTGCAAGGTATTGACCGATATGTTTTTGGATGCGATCGACGTACATTTCATAAGCCAAAGTCGCATCATGGTCTCCTGCTTCCATGGCAGCAATCACATCACGCATATCGCTTGACTGACCAGAAACTCCCATGAGCCCTGATTCACGATTGAGAACGCGACTAATATCTTCAGGGGTATTGAAATCCTCTGTATATTGCATGAGATAAGGGATGATAGCAGGGTCAATATCTCCTGTACGAGTTCCCATCATCACACCGCCGAGTGGTGTGAATCCCATAGAAGTATCCACAGACTTCCCACCCTTAACAGCTGTGATAGAAGCCCCGTTACCAATATGGCAGGTAATCAATTTCAAATCTTCTAGAGGACGGCCCAAAAGTTTCGCTGCTTCTCCTGCGACAAACTGGTGGCTTGTCCCGTGGGCACCATATTTACGAACCTTGTTGTCTGTGTAGTATTTAGTTGGTAGAGGGTAGCGATAAGCCTTCTCTGGCATGGTTGTGTGGAATGAGGTATCAAATACGACAACACTGGTAATATCTGGCAGCAATTCCTTAAATGCGCGAATTCCAGCTGCGTTAGCTGGATTGTGAAGAGGAGCCAAGAGTCCCAATTCCTCAACTTTTTCTAACACATCTCCCTCAACAACTGTTGATTCCTTGAAATATTCACCACCTGCAACGACGCGGTGTCCGACACCTGTAATCTCATCGTACCCTTTGATGATGTCAAAACGAATCAAATCATCCAATAAAATTTTAACGGCTTGCGTGTGATCTTCAATATCAAGAATTTGTTGCTCCGAACGACCGTCAAATTTTACTGTTGAAATTGAATCTTTCAATCCAATACGTTCAATCAAGCCTTTAGCCAAAACTTTTTCCTCAGGCATTTGATAAAGTTGCCATTTCAAGCTTGAGCTTCCTGCATTGATTGCAATTGTTTTTGTCATAAGATGATACCTCTTTTTAAGCGTTTTCATCTATTATAACAAAATCTCTTTTATATTTCAGTACCTTTGCTCCAATTTTGAAAATTTTCTTTAAAGGTCAACAAAACTGACGGATCTTGCAAGCTAGTAAGAGGGTAGACAAAGGGTTCTATTTCCTTGTCTCTTTTCTTCTGTAAGACAAAAATACTTTTAGCTTGGCTTGCAGTTGAGAAAATATCCTCTGGCAGAGCGATGATAGCAGCCAGACTCACTTCGTCTTTGAGCCACCCTTTTAATAAGTCACTTTGAGGACTGGTTAATAAATCACTCGGAGCTAGAAAAATAGCATAGCCATCTGACTTAAGGTACTTGAGGCCTTGTTCCATCAGCAAATGGTGGGCATAGGTATGCTCTTGACTAGAAGCCACTTGATAGCGAGAAGCGATGGCATCGTCTGGGTAATAGCCTACAGGCAAGTCGCTGATGACCACGTCGCTTTCTTTAAGCATTTGCGGACGAACGGCATCTCCTTGGACAAAACCAGCCTGCAAACCAATCACATCTGCCATACTGGCTGCCAAATCAATCAGCAAGTCATCCACTTCGATTCCCAAGTAATCTACTTTTTTAGAGAGAGAAGTCAAGAAAGTAGCCCCCAAAATCCCCATACCAGAACCGATTTCGAGGATGCTAATTTCCTCTTGTTTAAACAACTCTTCTACAACAAGTACCAATAGGAGGGCAATGGCATCTGGCGTAAACTGGTGATTGGCCTGTAAAGGTTCCGTTTGTCCTGCCTTCATCAAGAGAAACTGGTAGGTCTTGAGCCACTCTTCCTTGCGAAGCGCTAGGCGTTTAAGGGCTTGATTGTTCTCCTTGACCTGCTCTAGATTGGTCTCGCCATCCAGATAAATGCTGTTTTGCTCTACCAAGGCATCATAAAAGTTAGTCACCAAATCACTTTGGATGACTTGGACATTCTCTAGTAAATACGTATAAGCTTGTTCAATTTTTTCAAAATCCATATTCCTATCTTATCAAAATTCCCCTATTTTTTCCATCTGAAGAGAAAAAATCACTGCTTTAGTCAGCGAGTGATTTTTGGGCTACAGTTAAAAAGAGTTCTGCGTAATTTCCTAGGAAAAGACCTTCAGCACTATAGAGAATCTGACTGTCAATGCTCGAAAAACCAAACTGGGCTAGCTTGTTTTCCAGTTCAGCTAAATCAAAACCATGATGGTTGGTATCTGTCTTGACAAAATCAGCGATGAGAACTTGTCCATTCTCCCTAAGGTGATGGTGAAACATGGCAAGAGTCGCATCTAGATCAGGCATATGATGAAGAACCCGACTGACTACAATTAGGTCAAATTGTTGCTCCAAAGGATTCACCAGTAAATCCTGCTCCAAAAACTGGATATTCTTGATGTCTTGTTGCTCTGCTTTCAAACGGGCTTGCTCCAGCATTTTCTCCGAGATATCTACAAGGGTAACCGACTTGGCCTGCTTGGCTAGGGGCAAGGCTAATAGACCCGTTCCACCACCAAAATCCAGTATTTCCTTGTCTGATAGAAGAGCAATCTGTTTTTCAACTACTTGACACACCAAATTTGCAAGAAAGATATTTTTGGGCGAATCAAAGGTTTCTGCTTTGTGATTAAAATCATGTTTCATGCTTTTAGTTTAGCACAAAGTAGTTGAATTGACTAGGAATTGTCTTTCTTTTCAGACTTCTCTTCTGATTTTTTCTTCTCTGCTTGATTGCTTGAATCAGTCGCTACCTCTTCCTTTTTAGCTGTTTTCTTTTCTTGGGTTTTCATCGTAGGAAAGAGAAATTCATAGTTGCCCTTATTCATACGAACACTTGTTGCAAAACCTGTTTTCGTATTTTGATATCTGACTTTTCCTAAGTTAAAGACTCGTTCTCCACTTTCTTGCTCAGCCTTATCCTTACTTCGCTTGGCCATGGCAAAAGCGATCAACTTTTCTTTGTTTAGGGCAAAGTCTTTGTGATGGGCGACTTGCCGATTTAAATAAAACTGCAACAACAGACTAAAGATGGCTGCCATGGTGACTGCATATAAAAGAACGCCTGCCTTAACTTTTTGTTTTTTCCACACGATAGATGAACTCCCTTTCTAAGCCCTTTTGAAATTGGAAACGAAAGCGAACCAATTGATTTTCCTCTGTAATTTGAGCTGATTTGAGTCCATAAACCATCGGCTGATAGCCCCGTCCGCTGGTATCCGTTTTTCGAAAATCATCCGATTTAGACTTCCCTATAGAGATATCCTTACCATCTTGTTTTAAATAGAGGCGATTGCCTTCTACCTTTTCAAACTGCGAACGCTCTAACTCTGCCTCCAGTTGATCCACAAACAAGAGCCACTCCTTTTGCTCGCTTTGCTGCTGGTAACGAACTTCTGAAATGAGGAGCTGACTCATAGCTTGAAAAAGGAGCAAGCCTCCGCTAATGACGATAAGGGCAATCAGAGATTCTAATAGAGTGAACGCTCTTACCTTACTGCTCTTTAAGGTCGAGCAACTTCTCTGAACCATGGTAGACCTCCAATCCCTTTTCACTAGCAAACACCTGAACCTCCACTCCGTTTATGTTTACCTGATTTTGACCTGTCTGCAGAGCCATCTTCGCCACACGCAAGACTTCTTCCTTTTGCAAGATTTCTGCCTCTTCTTGTCTATTTTTCTGAATTTGTCCTAAAAGGAGGGTTGCAATGCTGGCAAACACAGCCAAAGCTACTACTGCTTCTAGTAAGATTACTGCCTTAATTTTTAGTTTCCTTAATGCGTTTAATTTTTCCATTTCCTAGATATAATTGATAGCGAATCACTCCTTTGCTAGTCTGAAATTCAACCTTAGCCAGGGACGAATTGCCCCCAGCTCGGTCAAATATAATGCTTTGTCCTGATGGCGCCTGAATTTCTTTAGGAACGGTCAACTTTTGACTGCCATTGCTGATCGTCTGCCCATCTAAGTTCAGACTGGTCTTTTGCTGACTGGCTAGACTGCGTTTTTGCGTTTCCCTATAGAGTTCTTCAAACTCCATAAAGAAAATCTGCTCCTCTACCGCCGCAAAACTGGACTGAACAGAACCGGACAAGCCTAAACCAAGGATACTCACAAGTCCCAAAACTAAGAGACTTTCCAGCATGGTAAAGGCCTTAATCTGCAACAGTTTGACTTGTTTTTTGTTTTGCATGGTAGTCTTTATAAGCTTTGGCTTGCTCAGCTGTGATACGACCGTCTGCTTGTAATTTGCTAAGGCTAGCATCTTCATTCTTGTCCAGACTATAGAGCTCTGCCTGGCTTTCTACGACCTTGACAACAGCAGCTTTTCCTTTGTCATCTACGGTATCCTTTTGCTTGGTCAAATTGGGCACAAAGAGCAAGAGAAGAACACTGATGATTAAAAGGACGACTAACATCTCTACCAGAGTGAAAGCTTGAACCTTGGCTTTTTTTAATTTTGTCATGAGTTTTTTCATTTTAAAAATTTACCTCCATATTTTGATACATGGGCATGAGCATTGCCGCATAAAGTAAAACGATAATCAGGGCCACAAAGATAAAAACCAGTGGCTGTACTAAGTTCATGGTGCGGTTGACTCGGATAAAAAAGGATTCCCAAGTCTTTTCCGCGTAGATTTCCAACTCACTCCCCAGCTTGGACTTGACTTCCCCATACTCGATGATGAGACTCAACTCCTTCTTAAAGAAAGGATAGGTCGTTATGGTTTGAGAAAATTCGCGGCCATTTTGCAGGGCTTGAGCCAAATCTTGACCGATTTCTTTAAAGAGCTGAGAACCTTGTTCCTGCATGATCTGAAAAATTTGCGTCAGCTCCATCCCCTGTGAAATCATATTGCCCCATTCACGCGCGTAATAGGCCGTCAGATAGGTCTGGACAAAGATTCCTAGAAAGGGAACCCGTGCCAACATCGAGAAAACCCGCATCTTGGAACTTCTTTTGTAGAAAGTGAGGGCTAAAAGTAAAGATAGAGAGCAAACCAGCACTAGTCCCAGAAATATTTGTGGCAGATTGCCGATGATTTGAGTGGCAATATTGCTACTGTCCAGTTGGGGAAGTAGATAGTTTCTCAACCCCAGCATGATTAGCAGGAGAAATCCCAGCAAAATCAGGGGATAAGTCGCCACTTCGATTAACTTTTTCTTGACCTTGGCCAAATTATCCAGATATTCTTCTATCTTCCTCAGACTCAGGTGAAGATTTCCATGTACTTCAGCTAGAGATAATTGGGTCACAATGGCACTTGAAAAGCCCAAACTTTCCATCATTTCTGAAAAGGATTTCCCCTGAGACAATCCTTGGTGCATCTGGGCCACATAGTCCTTTTCCAGCAAGGCACTTCTGCCCAAAAAAGAAATAATTTCCACCAAATGAAAGCCACTGGAGAAGAGGTTGTTAAACAAAGTGATGATTTTCTTCTGCTTAGCTGTAGCTAATTTTTTCCGTTTCAGCCTGAAGACTTGTGATATGTCCATCTTTAAGAAGCTGGTCAATCTGTTCATTCCACCTGGTTGGCTGGTGTTCTTGATAGTCTTTGTTTGCAAAGTCAACGATTCCTCCTCCCCCGATTAATCTCTGGTAGCAGACTCCTTGCAGAACAACTGCTAATTCCTCCTCCGTCACCCCCAACTCCAGAAGGCGTTCATAAACACCTCGGATACTCTTAGCATGAATGGTTGAAAAGACTGTCGCCCCTGTCAAACTGGCTCTGACCACTGCACGCGCTGTCTCGCTGTCACGAATTTCACCGATAATCAAGAGGTCCGGACGATGCCGGAGAGACAGTTTGATCAGATTTTCATAGGTCAAGCCAATCGCTTCATTCAACTGCAACTGGAGCATGTCTTCCTGCTTGATTTCGACAGGATCTTCGATGGACATAACCTGTTGCCCCATAAACAGAGACTTGGCTAATTCGTGCATCAAGGTCGTCTTGCCACTTCCAACTGGACCCGCAAAAAGGTAGAGGCCCCGTTGCCGGTACTGCTCACCCAGTTCATTCATATCCTGAAACCAGAAATGCAGGTCCTGCTCTTCGTCGTGCAACAAACGAATGACCAAACTCTCATGTCCCCGATAATCTCCTACGGTAGACAAACGCAGAGAAGACACCTTCTCCCCATGCTGATAGTCGCAAGAGCCCAGCTGACTACGTCTCTTCTCCCCTACATTCATACCCGCTACAAACTTAAAATGACTAATCACAGCAGCTAAAACATCAAACTCATAGGAGTCAACGAGACACCGCGCGTCTCCAACCCGCATGTGAAGCTCATAGGACTTTTCCTTGGGAATGAAATAGATATCCTGAGCCTTCTTTGCTTTCGCAGTAGCAATAATTTTCTGTGCAATTTCTTGTACCATACCGCCCTCCTTATCTAACTATTCGCAAAAAATTGAAAAAAATAAAAAGCAACTTTTAAAAGTTACTTTTTATCTCCATTTCATGCGGCAAGAACGATGCTTTTCTTGACCTGTTTGTTTTTCGTAGCCTGGACGTAGCTTTTCATCGGGGATGACTTGCTCATCCTGTAAAAGTGCCAAAGAATGGTACTGCTGCAAATACTCATCGCACTCATCACACCAGCGTTTATCAGCAGGATCCCAAAAGATAGTCATCAAATCACTCCGACTCTTATAAAGAGGATTCTTCTTTTCCAGCTCAAACCAGCATGATTTATAATATTTTAGAGCATCATAATACTTGTCAAAAGATTGACTCATGATGACATCTTCTTCCCAACCTTCTATGAACCACCACGGTTCAAAATCCCCATACATTTCTATAACACGATACATTCTTACTACTTCCTTTGTATCGTATATTATATCTAATTTTTTATTACAAGAAAAGGATTTTGCTTGTTTCCCCCATTAGAAACTTCTTTAAGAAGCCTGTTATTTTCATCTGATAATAAAAATAGGAGTCCTTTATTGACCCCTATTTTTTATCTTCTTAGGCTTGATAACGTTTCACACCATCTAGGTAGGTTGCTACCAATTCCAAATCTTTATCCAGTACGATAAAGTCAGCGTCATAACCTTCACGGATTTGACCACAGACATCATCGATGTGAACAGATTTTGCTGGGTTGAGGCTAGCCATCATGACGGCTTCATGCGGATTCGCAATGCCCCATTCGACCACATTCTTCAAACCATCTTTGAGTTTGAGGATAGAACCTGCCAAATTGCCTGTCGATTTGAGGCGAGCAGTTCCATTAGCAACTACTACTGGGAATTCTCCCAACATGTAGTCACCGTCGTCCAAACCACCAGCTGTCATACAGTCCGTGATAAGGGCGATATTTTCAGTTCCCTTTTGCTTGAGCAAAATGTCACAGGCCTTTGGATCTACGTGGTGACCGTCACAGATCAACTCTGCATAGGTATGTGGCAATTCATACATGGCTCCCACCATACCGAGCTCACGGTGAGTCAACCCACGCATTCCGTTGTAGGCATGTACCCAAACACTCGCTCCAGCATCTACTGCTTTTTTAGCTTCATCAAAAGTCGCATTGGAATGTCCCAGAGCAACAGTCACTCCTTCGCCCGTAATCGTACGAACAAAGTCTTCTACACCTTCGCGTTCTGGCGCAAGGGCGATTTTATTGAGCAAGCCATTGGCTGCTTTTTGCCAAGCACGAAACTCATCCATACGGGGGTCTTTCATATAGGCAGGGTTTTGAGCTCCCTTGTATTTCTCTGTGAAATAAGGCCCTTCAAAATAGATTCCACGAATCTTGGCTCCACTTGCTTCCTGGTAACGAGCACCGATATTTTCAGTTACCGCAAGCAACTGCTCGTAAGAGGAAGTCAAGGTCGTTGGCAAGAAGCTGGTAACACCCGTGCTAAGTAGACCTTCACTCATGGTATGAAGGGTCCCTTCGATGTTATTGTCCATGACATCGACACCACCAAATCCATGAATATGGGTATCCACAAGTCCTGGGGCAATGCTATAACCTGTATAGTCAATCACCTCAGCTCCTTCAGGAATCTGTTCTACATGTTTGCCAAACTTGCCATCCACAAGTTCCAAGTAACCGCCACGACGAACTCCGTGTGGGTAGAAAAACTGATCCGCTTTGATATAATTAGGCATAATGATAACCTCCTTGATAGATTGATTCTAGAATTTATTATGTCAATTACATTATAAACCTTTCTTTTTCATTTGTAAATGGTATAGACCTATTTTCTATAGATATTTTAAAAGAGCTGGATTTCTCCAACTCTTTGATCTTATTTTGATTTTACAGGTAGTTCTTGAGCAGCCTTAACAGCAGCTGCAATCGTCTCTGCATAGAGTTTAGCACCTTCTTCAATCATGTTGCTATCATTCCCAAAGTGGACTTGGTCGGTTCCAGCCCAGATTTCAGGGTGTTCCTTAGCGACCTTATTCCAGTCAGCGATGCTCACGTAAGGATTCTTTTCAGCTAATTCTCTCGCATAAGCCGCATACTGCTCCACTGATGCATAAGTGTCCTTGCTCTTGTCTCCCTCATAAGGTGTCACCAGTATCAGATGGTGTCCTTTCGGTAGATTGTTAACGATGCTGTCCAAATCATTCTTATAACCTTCAGGATTGTTGACTCCCGTTGCAATGACAACTGTTTTTAGCAGCGCCTTGTTCTGACTGTTATTGAGCATGATGTCATTGGCTTGCTTGGTCGTTCGACTAACTTGGGCATTGATATTTGCTTCAGGAAGTGCCTCTTGTAAAGCTGTATTGGCACGCAAGGCTACCGAATCTCCTATTAGGCTTGTTCCCTCAGAAATTCCTAGACGACTCAGTTCAGCTTGTTCAGCAAGAGTCTTTGTTTGTCCTATATTGGTCTGGGCTTGTTTGAAACCATTGACCATCAAGTCTGTCTCAAAAGCTCCAACTTGAGGAGCCACAGCTATGATAATCAAGGTAATCAAGGTAAGAATGCCAGCAGCACCAGCACTAATTGGTTTAATATGAGGCAATCGACTAATCTTCCGTATTAAAGGATTGGATTTACCGGCAATCAATGGCTCAATAATATAGAAGGATAGGATAGCAAAGAAATAAGAAAAGATGATCGTCAGAATAACAGCAGGCAGATTACCCATCAACTGAGAAAAGATAATATAAAAAGGCCAGTGGAAGAGATAAACCGCGTAGCTGGTATCCGCTAAAAATGTAATTATCCGAGGTTCTTGTATCTCAGGCGTTTTCTCATGCAAGACACGCGCAGCAAAAATCATGGTCACTGCCGCTAAACTTGCTAGCAAGAAGCCAAATAAGTACGCAAACAGGTAAGTGAACTTGACAAAGAAAGTCAAGAGCACTAACACCAAGAGGCCTGCAATAAATACCAGTAGATTCTGACGAAGATCCCACATCCGGTCAAACTGCTTGACTAAATCGCTCGTCTGACGAACCCCCACAACTGTCGCCAAAATACTTCCTAAAAAGAAGGGATAGACATGGGTCAAACTTGAAAAGTAGACAGATGAATAGGAACTCGCCATTAGACTACCAATAAACATGGAGAAAAAGCTAATGATAAAAGCTCCAGCAGAAAGAAGAAAGACCATCCCTCTCAATTGACTACTAGATTTTGAACGTTTCGATAAGAACCAAACCGCTAAGCCCCAAAGGATATAGTAGTGAACCTCAACAGCTAGACTCCAGTTATGAACAAAGAGATGCGGAATGAACTGGGATTCATAACTTCCCCCTGTTAACATTTCGTAGAAGTTGGTCATAAAACCGAGAACTCCAGCTATCTGGCCACCAATTCCAGCAACATAGTCTTGACGAACCAAGAAAGTAAAAGGCATGGTCACCAAAACCATCAGCACCACAGGTGGCACGATACGATAAAACCGTCTCTTAAAAAAGCCCAGCAAATCAATCTGGCGTGCCTTCCCAAATTCTTCTAAAAGGAGGGAAGTGATCAAAAATCCTGAAAAAGTGAAAAAGACATCTACCCCAAAGAATCCTCCAGGAAAGATCGTTTGAAAGAAGTGGTACAAAAGTACCAAAAGTAAACCTGTAATCCTAATTAAGGAAAACCATTTAATACGCATACGAGTCTATTCTCCATTAAATTAGGAAGCAAAACACCACCTAATTTCCATTCCATTATACTCCCTATTCTATCAAAAAAATAGGAAAAATCCTAAGAGAAAACTTAGGATTTTGGCATTCTATTTTTACACTTTAGAAATTGCGCCCTGACTTGTTGTAGCCATATTTTTCTACAAAATACTCACGAAATTCCAAGAGATTGTCATCCATGATGGCTTGGCGGACCTGCTTCATGAGGTTGAGTAAGAAGTAAAGATTATGGTAGCTAGTCAAGCGGATACCAAAGGTTTCATCAGCCTTGAGCAGGTGACGAAGGTAGGCGCGTGTGTAATTCTTACATGTGTAACAGTCACACTCAGGATCCAGCGGTGTAAAGTCTTCAGCAAACTGGGCATTCTTGACAACCAAACGCCCTTGGCTGGTCATACAGGTACCGTTACGAGCGATACGAGTCGGTAGGACACAGTCAAACATATCTACTCCACGAATAACCCCATCAATCAAGCTATCTGGCGCTCCCACACCCATCAAATAGCGAGGTTTGTTTTCAGGCAGCAGTTGAGTTGTGAAGTCCAAGACTGCATTCATTTCTTCGTGCGTTTCTCCCACAGCCAAACCACCGATAGAGTAGCCAGGGAAGTCCATGCTAACAAGGTCGTGAGCTGACTGACGGCGAAGGTCTTCAAATCCTGCCCCCTGCACAATTCCAAACAAACCTTGGTCATGCGGACGACGGTGAGCCTTCAACCCGCGCTCAGCCCAACGGCTGGTACGTTCGATTGATTTCTTAACGTAATCATAGGGTTGGTAAAACTGAGGACATTCGTCAAAGGACATCATGATGTCTGAGCCCAGATTGTTCTGGATAGAGATGGCCTTTTCTGGCGATAGGAACATCTTGGAACCATTGAGATGGTTTTTAAAGGTTACTCCTTCTTCTGTGATATTTCGACTATCCGCTAGAGAATAAACCTGAAAACCACCACTATCCGTCAAGATGGGCTGATCCCAGTTCATGAACTTGTGGAGACCGCCTGCGCGTGCGATGAGTTCGTCTCCTGGACGGAGCCACAAGTGATAGGTGTTTGACAGGATAATCCCTGAACCCATCTCCTTCAACTCCTCTGGTGATTGAGTCTTGACCGTGGCTTGGGTCCCAACTGGCATAAACATAGGTGTCGGGAAGGTACCGTGCGGAGTGATGATTTCTCCCAGACGAGCTCCTGTGTGTTTCTCTTTCTTAATCAAACGGTATTTGATTGGTGAATCTGACATTTTTTACCTCCGAAGCTGGGAAAAACAGTCCCAGTTCATACTTTGCGCCCAAAGGCATACTGTATGATTTTATCAAAAAAAGCTGGAACTGTCACGAACTATGGTATAATGAGAGAATGAAATACCCAAAAATTGATTTAAAAACTATTCGTCTGCAGACGAGGCAGTTTCAGGCTGAAAATCCCCGCCTCTTTCTCGTCTATCTCTTACCTAGCATACTGGTCATCTTATCAGGCTTTCTCAACCCCTTGGCTCGTCTCCAAGAAAATGTTTTAGAGCAATCCTTTTTCAGCATGCTGGCACAAGTGCTCCAAGCCTATCTCTTCCCGCTAGTGGTTTCTTTTGTGAGCACGATTTTTCTAGCAGGTGCTGCCTTTGCGACACTCCGACTCCTCAAGGATCCTGATACAGAACTCTCAGTAAAATCAAGTCTAGCCCTCTTTGCTGCAGAGCGCTTCTCGCAAACCTTCCTAACTCTGCTCCTCAAACGTTTCTACCTCTTTTTATGGAGCATTCCAAACTTAGTAGGCGTTTATTTTCTCTTTTATAGCAATCTCTTAGCTCGGAGATTTGTCGCCCTACATCCTGAATTTCCAAAATTAGACCTCTCATCCCTTGAAACAGAGCAATTCCTTATGACCTTTGGGCTCTACTTTTTCGCGAGCCTCATCTTGATGATTGTAGGGAACATCCTCTACGTTCCGCAACATTATGCCTACTCGCAAGTAGAATTCCTCCTCTGCGACACTCTGGATTTAGGACAGGCTAAACCAATGCAAATACTTAAAACCAGCCGTTTCTTGATGAAGGGTTACAAATTCCAGCGCTTTGTCCTCGACCTACAACTACTCCCTTGGTACTTCCTCAATTGGATTACTTTTGGAATTGCTAGTTTTTCAATCCTTCCCTATATCCAGAGCAGCCAAATCATTTTCTATCGAACTTTGCTCGCTCTCAAACGCCGAAAAGTATAAACTTTCTACTATTATCTCAAAAAAATCAGCACTTTCTAAAGAAGGTGCTGATTTCAGTTATTTTTAAAATATAATGGAAAAACTCCTGTAACAGGACTAAGTTGCTTATTCACAATAAAGAAATAATCACATGCTGTCCATTTACCCTACCAAGGTCACATTTTCTATATTTCCTTCAATATCTGCCCTGACTTCTACCGCATGCCCAGCAAAAATATCCTCTTTATCTCCATAATAAAGAGTCAAATCCCCCGCTTCGCTGATAGACAGTTCCCCCAGATACAAGGAATTATAAAAATAGTCCTCTGTTAATACTTCGGCATCTCCGTCTGAAGCTAGCCAGTCCTCTGCTGTTTCCCACATCTCTTTTACTATAACGTCTCGGATTTCAGAGTCTCTTCGGTCAATATCCCTGACAAATGTTTTCAAGTAGCCAAATGATTTTGGTGGTAAGCTGGCATCTTCATTTGCATCCAACATCACGCTAACCCTGCTTCCCGCAAGATCCATACTTCCCTCAAACCATGAATAAGCTCTATTTAAAGTGAATTCGCCTATAGAATCTTTGATGACGACTGGTTTAACATATTCTGCAATCAGAGCTTCTAATCTACTATCCGACTGCCCATCTTCAATGTATTCCAGCAGACGATAACAGTTATTCGCTACTGCTGCCATATAAGGTTCTAATTGCCTTTGTGGTCTTTTCTGACATTTGATGTGATGAATCTGATAGGGCTCGAAACTATAGCTATAGAGCAAGCCCTTTTCTTCATATTCCTCTGGACTCACCAACCACTCCAAACGTCCCTCTATTTCCGAGAACTCCTTTGTCCCCACATTCACACTTGCTACAAAATGAACCGAAGGCAACTTCCATCCATTCTTTAAAACAGTCGCACCTCCCACATTTTGCAAAGTGATAATCAAGAGTTCAACGACTTCACCACAAAATTCTTTTTCAAAGTCATCAATGGTTTTCTCAAATGTTTTTTTCAAACTATTCATCATAGTGTTCTCACCTTCTACTAAAATAAAAATACTTGATTTTCAGTCAACTTCAGTTTGATTATAGCATAACTTTGAAAACATTTTGACTTAGAACAACAAAAAGAAGCCTCAACCTTATGAGTTTTCAGCTTCTTTTTCTATTAGTTCATTGATACGTGAACGTGATCATAGTGGTTTTCGGTTACGCTACCACGGTCTGGCATTGGATTCCACGTGTAGGCTGGTCCATATTTACTATCATATGGAGCGTAGAAACGTTGTTTCCAGATGATATAGTTGATACCACGGCTAGCCATATTTTTGACTGCATATTCTGCAATTTGATCTCCGAGTGCTGAACTCACTGGAACCATAAAGTCGATGGCCAAACCTTTACCATGGTCCCCACTGTCACCAGGACGGTAGCCACTAAAAGATGTAATTCCAAACAAGTTGGCTACTTCTTCTTTAAAGGCCGCTGTTTGTGGTTGAAGACCAGCATTCTCAGACTTAGCTACAGCAAGTCCTGCATAGTCAGGAGCCGCTGGAGCAGCATACGTTCTTGAAGGAGTTTGGCTTTGCTCTGCTTGATAAGTCGAAGTTGCAGTGTCAGAAGTTGCTGTTGATGCTGCTTCTTCTGTTGCACTTGTTCCTCTTGTATCAGCAGGTGTTTCAGTTGCTGGAGCAGCTGCTACTGGTGCTTCTGCTGGAGTTGTTGCTGCCGTTTCTTCAGTAGCTGGAGTCGCTGCTTGAGGAGCTTCTTCTTCAACTGGACTAGTTGTTTCTGCTACCGGTGCTTCCGCTGGAGTCGTTTCAGCTGTTTCTTCTGCTACAGGTGTTTCTGTGGATGGTGTCTCCTCAGCAACTGTC
Source organism: Streptococcus oralis (assembly GCF_001588645.1). GTDB lineage: Bacteria > Bacillota > Bacilli > Lactobacillales > Streptococcaceae > Streptococcus > Streptococcus oralis_AB. The sequence goes on from NZ_LAYF01000018.1 coordinate 23,897, forward strand.
GCTGTCTCAGAAACTTCTGAACTTGGCGCTACTTCTGCTGGTTTTTCAGTCTCTGTTGCAGTTGGAGCTTCCTCAATTGGTTGAGAAAGGTCTTCTACTTGAACTGTTTGTTCATCGACTGTCACTTGATTGGTTGTCAAATCAGCTGTCGCAGTCGTCACTTCTTCACTAGCATCTGCTTGAGGAGTTTGGATTTCAACTTCCGTTACCTCTTCTGCCTCATTGACAGTTGTAGTGAGGACAGTATCTGGGAAAATCAAGTCCATATTGGTGATTTTGTTCAAATTTGCAAGAACTGTGACATCTACACCCAAGGCTTCTGCAATGGTGCTCAAGGTATCACCATACTGTACTGTATAGCTTGTTTTGTTGTCCGTTTTAGTCAAATCGTTTTGGATTTGCTCAACACTACGTGCAGTCCAAAGGACTTCTTCTGCTTGAGTTGCCAATACTGGGGCAAATGACAAGGCTACTGTTGAGGCTAAAATAATTCTTTTCTTCATTCGTTCATATTCCTTTCAAATGAGTACCTGTCTATCATAACACAAAAAAAGCAGAAAAAAAGCCCTCTCGGGCCTATTTAACAGAACTGTCCATTCCTTGTAACAAACTCGATTACTTGAAATAGTTTGTTAGGTTTCTGTCACAAAACTGACACAATCTTCTCGTCACTTATCCTCAAAAATATAAGGAATAGCTGCTAGTGCTTGAATCCTGTGATTCACTTCATAAGAAGACTCTAAAAAGTTGATGCTTTGAAGGCCACTATTCTGGGCAAATTCCACATCCAAAGTCCGGTCCCCTATATAATAGGTCTTCTCAGGATCCAGCTGATACTTGTCTAACAAATAGGTAGCCGCTTCTGGACTAGGCTTGCGCTCAAAGCCACTCTGACTGGTTAAAATCTCTTTGAAATAGGATTCCAACCCCAAGTCTCTGAGAATGGTAAAAGCATTGTCCCCCTTATGAGTATAGACAAACTGCTGAATCCCTGCTTGGTCTGCCCAAGCTAGCACTTCACTCGCACCTGACATCAAAACTACCTGAGTATTCTTCTCAGCCAGACTCTGGGCACGTACCTGGTTGAGCACTTCCGCATCCAGGTTTCTCTCTTCTGCCACCTGCTCCAGCAAATCCTGCACAGAGTACCTGAGGATAAACTCTCTCACTTTTTCCTTATCATAAGGAATAGAAAACTGAGCAAAGGCCTCCTCAATCCCTGACAAAATCGCTTCGTATGAGTCCAATAAAGTCCCGTCCAAATCCCAAATAAAGGCTATTTTTTGCATCTCCTATCCTTTCAAGCTCATATAACGCTGGTAACGGTAACGTAGAAATAACCAACGGAAACCATTATCCAAGAGAGTCCCTGCCCAAATACCAGGCAAGCCCCAACCAAGAACAATACCCATCAGATAGGCTGTCCCTATACGGATACACCACATCCCAATACTTGTCGCATAAAAGGGGAGGCGAGCATTTCCCAATCCCTGCCACACTGCCGTATATATAACTGTCCCTGTCGCCATGGGAGTTCCTAGTAGAGAGAACAGTGCCACCAAAACGCTCGCTTCAACTGCTATAGGGTCCGTCGTATAGAGATGAGTCAATGGTGTCCCCAAGGCATAGATACTGAGAGTTAAGGGCAACATGAGAAGCAGAGAAAGCCAAAAGGTTTGCTTGCTTACCTCGTCTACTCTTTCCCAGTTATCCTCTCCAACTGCTCGAGCCACCTGCATGACCGTTGCCGTAGCGACACCAAAGGCAGGCATGTAGTTAAACTGGGTCAAGACTTCTCCAACTGCATTCCCCGCTACTGCCTCCGTCCCAAAAGAAACAACCAAGGCAATGATTACTACATCTCCAGCTCGCATCATGAGACGTTCTCCTGCCGCTGGCAAAGCCAAAGTCAATAGTTCCTTATCTAAACCAAAAGTCGGTTTCTCAAAAGGCAGCTTTAATTGCGACCACAAAATCACAAGACCGACTAAGCGAGACAAGATAGTCCCCCAAGCAACACCTGCTATCCCCATATCAAGGACAAAAATAGCTAGACTTGAAAAAAGAATATTCAAGGCATTGGATAAAAGACTAACATAGAGGGGTAGACGCGGATTATGCGTTGCACGAATCAAGGCACCTAGACTCGTCATCAAGCCCAAGAGAACAATCGATCCACCCACCAAAGATAGGTAAAGTCCACCACTCTCAGCCACCTCCTGCTCAGTTCCCAAAAATCCTATCATCTCTTGCCCAGCAAAGATGGATAAAGCGCCTAAAAGTGCACTCAGCAATAGAGTTATCTTGAGAGCCTCTGTCACGTGATAAGCCAACTTGGACTGATCTTTCTGCCCCAAACTTTTTGAAATAACACTGGAGATAGCAGCTCCCAGAGCGATAAAAATCGCCTGGTAAATGGTGATAATATTGCCAGCGACTGAAACACCTGAAATAGCGATTAAGCCCAAGTGAGCGACCAAGTAACTATCCACCATGCCCATAAGCATCTGCAAAAAGTTTTCACCCATAGCTGGCAATGCAATATTAAGAATGTCTTTATTTTTCTTAAACAATCCTTCCTCCTGATGAAAAGAAACTCAGTTGGTTTCCCAACCGAGTTTACTCCCTCTGTCTTAAAGTCCTAGATAAGTCTCAACCGCTGCTTGCATGTCAGCAGCTGCCACTGTTGTTTTATGACGAACTGGAGCTGTTTCAAGGCCATCAACCGCTGGTGGCACTGCCACTCCTGAAATGTCATGTAATTGAGCCAAGGCTTCAAAGTCAGTCAAGCCTGCTTTTCCTGTTACCGCTTCTACGGCAACCACTGGGAACTTGTATGGACTAGCTGTTGATGCAATCACTGTCTTAGTCGCATCGCCAGTAGCTGCTTGGTATTTTCTATAAACAGCTGAGGCAACCGCGGTGTGTGGGTCCTCGATGTAAGCATCTGTTTGATAAACACGTTTAATTTCTGCCGCAGTTTCTTCCTCAGTCGCATATTCAGCTGCAAAGAGTTCCAGAATCGCTGCATCAAAGTCTGTCAATTCATATTGTCCTTGTGTACTCAAGGCATTCATGAGTTCAGCTGTCTTAACCGCATCATTCCCCAAAAGATGGAAAATCAAACGCTCCAAGTTTGAAGATACCAAGATATCCATAGATGGACTAGTTGTTACTTTAAACTCACGTGTCTTATCATAAACACGTGTCTTGAAGAAGTCAGTTAAAACATTATTGTCATTTGAAGCACAGATCAATTTACCAACTGGCAGACCGATTTGTTTAGCATAAAAGGCAGCCAAGATATTTCCAAAGTTTCCTGTTGGTACTGTGAAGTTGACCTTATCACCAGCCACAATCTCACCAGTCTTGACCAACTGAGCGTAGGCATAAACATAATAAACAATCTGTGGTACCAAACGACCAATGTTCATAGAGTTAGCTGATGAAAATTGCAGTTTATTGGCAGCCAATTTTTCACGAAGTTCCACATCGTTGAACATGTGCTTCACGTTTGTTTGTGCATCATCAAAGTTTCCATCAATAGCGATAACATGAGTATTGTCGCCAGTCTGAGTAGTCATTTGCAACTCTTGTACCTTGCTGACACCATCCTTTGGATAAAAGACGATAATCTCAGTTCCAGGCACATCCGCAAACCCTGCCATAGCAGCTTTTCCAGTATCACCAGATGTCGCTGTCAAAATGACAATCTTGTTCTCCAAACCATGCTTTTTAGCGGCTGTCGTCATAAAGTATGGCAAGATAGACAAGGCCATATCCTTAAAGGCAATCGTTGAACCATGGAACAATTCCAAGTTGTATTGCCCATCCAGTTTCACCAATGGCGCAATAGCTGGAGTATCAAACTTGCTATCGTAGGCATTGTTGATACAGTAGTCCAACTCCTCAGCCGTAAAGTCATCTAAAAAGGCTGATAAAACTAATTTGGCCACTTCTTGGTAAGAAGCATCTTTTAATGTTTCAAAGTCCAAATCCACCTTTGGATAAGTAAGTGGTGTAAACAGACCACCATCCGTCGCCAAACCTTGCAAAATAGCTTGGCTGGCAGTTACTGTATTATTGGCATCACGCGTTGATTGATAAACTAATGTCATGAATCTCTATCCTTTATCTATAGTCTCTTCCATTATATCATGATTTTTCAGAAAATTCTCCCTTTATAAGAGAAATTATAATCCCAATTCTTTCTTCAAAGGCTCTAAATAAACCATTTCTTGCTTATCTCTTTTCTCCAGCCCCTCCTCAGCAAGGGTGAGTAAGTCTTTAGAAAACTCGAGAACCGCAGCTTCTTCTTCATCTGTAAGTTTTTTCTTAGAAAATTGTCGTCTTAAAAGCTTATAATCACGACCAGCTGTGGTAAAAAATGGAGCAGTTCGCAAGTAAGCTTCAAGCTTGTCTAAATGAACCAACAAGCCCAAATGAAAGGCTGCAGAAGCAAAAGTCCTATCAAGCGGCTGAGTACACACACTACGAAACTCAACTGTCCCTCGAGTCGTTAAGTCTTGGTACTGGTAACTACGATGAGTTTGGAAATCTTCCTCCTGAGGATGAATTAACACCTCATCCCCATTAAGGGTAAATGCTTGGATTTCAGGTGTAGCCAAATAGTCCCTAGCCTGAATCGGATAAAAATAATAGGTCTGCCCATCACGCTCCGCAGTAAAAATCGCAGAATGATTTAAATAGTCAAAAAAATCATCCTCATCTTTAAATAGTCTAGTATTGACACCAACATTCTCTGGATAGATACCATGCATGGATTCTTCCCAAAAAATATCTCTCGAAATTTTGGTATCCCAATCTGCCCCTGAAAACTCAGAATTTGCAAACAAATAAGCTTTAGCAGCTTCAATTTGCGTAAAAGCATTGATAACACGCAGGTAGTTGAACCTTGAAATGTCTAGTTGAACCTGACTCCCACATATAAAGGCTCCATACTCAGGGAAATGATGTAAATCTGATTTAGTTACATTTCTACTCAAATTCAGATAATCCATCAACATCTGATAGCGGGGATAAGCCACTGGACAATTCTCATTTTTATCCCAGTTGGGATGAATGCCGCAGCCAACAATAGCATGATTAGCTCCCCCCAACTTATTCTGAATCGTAGCCATATAGAAGGTAAAGCGTTCTTCTACCTCTCGGATAGATTCAGCCTTTCCGAATGCAAACTCAATTGTCGTATAAGCAACCTCAAACAAGATCGTATCTTGGCTGACTGGATCAAGCAACTGAATTGGATTCCCAAAATCATCCACTTTTTCGATAGTAAAGCCCAGTACTAATGGTAAATACCGAAAGAGATCCTTAACAACTTCACCATCTGTAGCCTTACCCTCTAAATTTACAATAGGAAATTCTAACTCAATTCCAATAAATAAATCTGGGTTCTCTTTTATATTCTTTAAGTAACGTTTCTTTAGTAATTCAACAGACCGAGACATTAATCACCAAACTCTTTCATAATCAAAATAAATTGTGAATAAGTAATATTATACCAAAAATACACTAAAAATGACTAGAATAAGAAGAAAAAGATCATTCATCAGTTATCAGTACTTAAAGAAAAATATCAAAATCTTCACTAAATCAAAAAACAAGGTCCGAAAACCTTGTCTTTATTACTATACCGGCGGCCGGGGTCGAACCGGCACGTCCTTGCGGACACTGGATTTTGAGTCCAGCGCGTCTGCCAATTCCGCCACGCCGGCAAATAGTAACTGGGGTAGCTGGATTCGAACCAACGCATGAGGGAGTCAAAGTCCCTTGCCTTACCGCTTGGCTATACCCCAATAATATAAAATAGGCGAGTGATGGGGATCGAACCCACGCATGCCAGAGCCACAATCTGGTGTGTTAACCACTTCACCACACCCGCCATAATCATATTAACACGGGCAGTAGGAATTGAACCCACACTGAAGGTTTTGGAGACCTTAGTTCTACCTTTAAACTATGCCCGTAACTAAAGTAATGGAAGGGGAGGGATTCGAACCCCCGAACCCGAAGGAGCGGATTTACAGTCCGCCGCGTTTAGCCTCTTCGCTACCCTTCCAAGTTATAAATAAAATATGGCGCGAGACGGAATCGAACCGCCGACACATGGAGCTTCAATCCATTGCTCTACCAACTGAGCTACCGAGCCAAATTGCGGGAGCAGGATTTGAACCTACGACCTTCGGGTTATGAGCCCGACGAGCTACCGAGCTGCTCCATCCCGCGTTAATATAAAAAGGAGGATGTGGGATTCGAACCCACGCACGCTTTTACACGCCTGACGGTTTTCAAGACCGTTCCCTTCAGCCGGACTTGGGTAATCCTCCAATAAATAGTCCGTACGGGATTCGAACCCGTGTTACCGCCGTGAAAAGGCGGTGTCTTAACCCCTTGACCAACGGACCATATTTATAAATGGGCACGAGTGGACTCGAACCACCGACCTCACGCTTATCAGGCGTGCGCTCTAACCACCTGAGCTACGCGCCCAAGTTTTAAAAACTTGGTAATTGAACAAAGTTCAAAGCGGGTGACGAGAATCGAACTCGCGACAACAGCTTGGAAGGCTGTAGTTTTACCACTAAACTACACCCGCTAAAATGGGAGTTAACGGGATCGAACCGCTGACCCTCTGCTTGTAAGGCAGATGCTCTCCCAGCTGAGCTAAACTCCCAAAGGGTGGAGTCTAGCTCAGCCAACGGTAAGAAACTTCGTTTCTCTCATCCGCCGATTGTAATTTCGATTTCCTCTCAATTACAACTAAGCTAAACTCCCTCGAGCTAAGCGACTTCCATATCTCACAGGGGG
>NZ_LAYF01000019.1:0-232 GCF_001588645.1 Streptococcus oralis
GTACTTGTGGGAACAAAACCACTTACTGTAACCGCTCAAAGAACTGAGAAACAGGATATTGACTTTGATATCGTTAAAGTGCCTTCTGACAAGCTATTTGTTGGAGAAGAAGAGATTCAAACCCCTGGTGTTAAAGGTACTAGAACTATTGTTCACGAAGATACTATTGACAACCGAAACAATACTGTGATCTCGTCTCGTGTTGTCTCTGACGAACAAACCGAACCTGTCA
>NZ_LAYF01000002.1:0-56799 GCF_001588645.1 Streptococcus oralis
AACTATCAATGCATCCGCTCGGTAGCCATCACATTAGAACATAAAAAGAGAGGTCGAACCTCTCTAAATTTATTTTTATTCACTCATTTTTGATTTTACTTCATCATAAGATAGTGCGTGGGATTCTTCTTCTACGGTCTCAGGCATTTTACCTGTTTCGTAAAGAGATTTAATCTGTGTACTATCTAATGTTTCGTATTTCAACAATGCTTCTGCAATCAGTTTGTGGGTTTCACGATTTGATTGGATAATTTCAGCAGCTTTGTTTCGTGCCTCATTTAATAATGAACGAACTTCCTCATCAATTTCATAGGCTGTTTGCTCTGAAATTGATTTTTGAGGACTTTGTGCACCAAACATAGCATGGTTTCCTTCATATTGAACTGGGCCAAGTTTTTCGCTCATACCGTATTCAGTGACCATTGCTCGCGCCATCTGAGTAGCTTGTTCAAAGTCATTTGAAGCTCCTGTAGTTTGGACATTAAAGATAATCTCTTCAGCTACACGACCCCCCATCAAACCTGCTAATTGTTCTTTCATGTCTTCTTTAGATAGAAGCATTTGATCTTCTTTAGGAAGTGCAATCATGTATCCGCCTGCACGTCCACGTGGTACAATGGTAACTTTATGAACAACACGGGCATTTGACAGTACTAAACCAACAATGGTATGTCCAGCCTCATGATAAGCAACCAATTCACGTTCTCTTTGTGATACTGTTTTATCTTTCTTAGATGGTCCAGCAATCACTCTGTCCTCTGCCTCATCAATATCTGAAGCATCAATGATTGATTTGTTGCGACGAGCAGCGACTAAGGCTGCTTCGTTTAGAACATTTTCTAAGTCAGCTCCCACAAAACCTGGTGTTTGTTGGGCAACTAGTTTCAAATCAACATCGTCTGCCAGAGGTTTATTTTTAGCGTGAACTTTCAAGATTGCTTCACGACCTTTAACATCAGGGCGACCAACTAAGACTTTTCTATCAAAACGTCCTGGACGCAGAAGAGCTGGATCTAGAACATCTGAACGGTTCGTCGCAGCGATAACAATGATTCCTTCATTTCCCTCAAAACCATCCATCTCAATCAAGAGTTGGTTCAAGGTTTGTTCACGTTCATCATTACCTCCACCAAGACCGACACCACGTTGGCGACCAACGGCATCAATTTCATCGATAAAGATGATGGCTGGCGCTGCTTTTTTTGCATCCTCAAAAAGAGAACGAACACGGCTTGCACCAACTCCGACAAACATTTCTACAAAATCAGAACCTGAAATACTAAAGAATGGAACACCTGCTTCTCCAGCAACCGCCTTAGCAAGTAAGGTCTTACCTGTTCCCGGAGGTCCCTCTAAAAGAACACCCGCAGGAATACGCGCACCAAGTTTGGTAAATCGTTTTGGATCTTTTAGGAATTCAACAACTTCAACTAATTCTTGTTTTTCTTCCTCGGCACCTGCAACATCTGAAAATCGTACCTTGATATCTTCTTTGTTTGCAGCTTTGGCCTTGCTACGTCCAAAACTCATTGGATTTCGGCCACTATTTCCTCCCATATTTCCCATCATAGAGAATAGGAAGAAGAAAAGAATAGCAAATGGCACAACAGAGACAAGGATATTGATCCACATACCGCTTGAACTCTCATGTTTGACTGTTACTTCTGCCTGATGTTCAGAAGCAAGTTTTTGCAATTCTGAAACTGTTGAATCAGACGGAAGAATAGTACTTGAGAATCTTTCTACTGTTGTAGCTGTAGGAGTGAAAAATTGAATTCCCGTTTCTTCTTTACTAGTCTTAGAATTTTTATAAACACCAGACACTTCAATGACGCTACCATTTGGCTGATAGGTTAATTCTTTTACATTGTCTGCTGTAATTTCTTTTACCAATTCTGTATAATTAATTTTTTCACTTCGTCCAGCAGTATTTCCAGAGTAAAAATACTGGAATCCTGTCACTAGGAAGAAGATAATTAACAAGTATAGAAATGGATTTCTAACTAAACCATTATTTTGTTTTTTCATTAAAGATAAATCTTTCTAATTTGAATAAACTTCTTCTTTCAATACTCCGACATAAGGAAGGTTACGATAATTTTCTTTATAGTCCAAACCATAACCTACTACAAACTCATTTGGAATAGTAAAGCAAGTGTAATCCGCTTCAATTTCAACAACACGTCCCTCTGGTTTGTCTAACAAAGTCGCGATTTTAACAGAAGCTGCTTCTCTTGCAATAAACATATCTCTCAAACTCTTCAAAGTTTGACCTGTATCAATGATATCCTCTACAAATAAAACATGTCTTCCTTTGATATCTTGAGTCACGTCTTGCTTGATATTGATGACACCACTACTTGCTGTTCCACCATGGTAACTAGATACCATCATGAAGTCCATCTCAATGTGCGTATCAATATGTTTGACCAATTCAGCCATAAAAGGAATCGATCCTTTCAAAATTCCAATAAGAATTGGATTTTTCCCCTCATAGTCTCTGGTTAATTGTTCACCTAGCTTTTTAGCCGCTTCTGTAATTTCATCATGTGAAACGAGGATTTTTTTTATATCGTGTTCTAACATCTTTTTACCTATCTATTTTCTATTTTTTCTATATAAAGTACAGTGTTCATTATATCATTTTTCGTGTTTTTACTCAAATCACTGGTCGCAATTCCTGAAATTGAGACAATTTCTCCAAATTGCTCAATAATAGGGGTTGTTTTTCGTTTTTCAATAGGGATTTTCAAATCTATAAATAAGCGTCTCAGTTTCTTTCGATGACCATTTAGGATAATAACATCGCCAGGTTTTCGACATCTAATATGTACAGATGTTTCCCGTGAAACCGTTACTTTTTGAACAATATGCCCTTCAATAGGGATGCCAAAGGAAAATAAATAGCCCTTATATCGAACTTGATTTTGATAGTGTAACACAAGTTCATCTTCCTTTTCATCGGCCTGAGGACTGATTTTACAAACTCGAAAATTCTGATACTCTTTTATCAATTCATAGCCATTTTTAAGAGAATGACGATACTGGCTTTTCGTTGTTAAAATCTGTCGAACTTCAGCAAACTGAGCCTTTGTCAGATTTAAGCCTGGAAATTGATTAAGATAGTTCTGGAGCAAGATTACTTGAGTTTGTTGAGAGTATGAAAAGAGCTCATTCAAATCTTCCACATCAATTTGTTTAGAAAGCTCCGTTATGGTTGCTTGGTAATCTGAAATTTCCCTTCCTAAATCTAAAAGGGCGGATTTAAGACGAGGATTTTCTTTTTCAAGTTCTGGTAAATACCTATTCCGAATGCGATTGCGAAAATAGGTATTTTCCTGATTTGTTTGATCTTCGAAATGAAAAATCAGTGGAAAATCCTTTTTATGAAATTGCAACAAGGGACGGATGATTTCAATATCATCAACTACTTGACTTTCTTTTATCCCTGTTAAATGACGAAGCCGACTTCCTCGAATCAAGCGCATCAAAATCGTTTCAACTTGATCATCTGCATGGTGGGCAGTAACCAAGGCAGTCGCTCCAACTTCTTTCATGATTTTCCTAAAAAAATCATAACGAAACTCTCGAGCACGCGCTTCTGAAAAGTCTCCTGAAAAGCTTGTGATATAAATAGGAAGTTCAGCTGCATCAGCTAACTTCCTTAGTTCATTTTCCTCCCAGTCAGACTCACTTCTCTGCTTGTGATTGACATGTGCTACAATCAGCTCAATTCCCAACTCTTTTTGATAAGTAGTCAATAGCTGGAATAAAAACATTGAATCCAGTCCACCAGACAGAGCCAATAAAACTTTAGAATGTTTTTTGAAATACTCTTTTCGGAGAAAATGATTTAAAAAATCCCGTTCCCTCATTTTAGAACCTCATAAACATCCTTAGCTATCTTAGCAATAGTATCATAATCAGAATTTTTGGTCAAAATGGAAAGAACGAAAGGAGAATCCGTATAAACAATGGCAGTGTCATGTTTAAACTCGTCGGCATCTCCAATTTTATGAGCTACCTTAACCGAAACACCTTTTGCGATTCGTTGGTTGTCAAAATCAGTCTTACCTAGAGACTCTAGGACAAAACCATTCTGATTATAAATAGCTTCCATGACTTTTCCAGCCATTTTTGAAGAAGTCAGTTTATCATTCACATCCCAATCTTCGCCCATAATGGTGGACATTTTTTCTTTGAAAGCTCCGTCAGATTGATTTGTCACGTAATAACCTAAAATATTATGAGCAACATTGTCAGACTCTTTTGTTACCTTGGTAATTAACTGTTGAAGACTGTATTCTTTGTTATCTTCTTTTTTAGGTAAGCTACCACTACCTTCTGGTTTATAGGACCCAGGGAAACTATTTACTTCTGAGATATACTTGAAGCTACTGTCTAGCGTATACTCCCCTTGATTTATCTTATCTTGAGCGTAATAAAGGTAGGCTAGTTTCAAGATGCTAGCTGCATAGAGTTTGCTGTCTTCATTCACCCCAGCCTCTTTACCTGTACTCAGTTGTTTAACATAAATATAATAATTTTCGTTCTGATAGTTGTTTGATAAAACTTCTTGAACCTTCTGGATGCGATTGTCTTCTTCCGAGACGAACTCTTTTGATACCCACCCAACTTGATCAATATGAAGAAATTCTTGTCCCTCAGCAAAGAGGGTTCTATCCACTGTTACGCGTTGATAGGGAGAGAGAGATGAAGAAATTTCTTTAGTGTCATAAGGGCTGTTATAGATAACAAACCCTGGCTCCAACCATACTTGTCTATTTTGAGTTTGAACTTGACTTTGATCATAGACCAAACGCTTATCTGCAAGAATAAACTGGTGATTATCTAATTTAAAAACAGGAGCACCTTGTCTATTCAAACGCCATTCTACGATTTTAAAGGTGGTTCCAGGAATCAATTTACCAGACTCTTTAACAAGATCCTCATTAGCATAGACGGCTGTTTCTCCATAAACCATTGGAGATTCAAGAGTTTCTTTATAGTAGAATCCATAATCAGACTCGGTTAGATAATAAATTTCTTGTGAGGAGTAAGGAAGCTGTTTTTCTGTGCTAACTACTCTTGAAGTTATGATAAAAGCAGGTAGCAATAAAACTACTAAGAACTTACGCATTCTTCTCTTCCCTTTCTTCTTGTAATCGTAATAAATGGTTTTTAGCTTCCAATTCCTCTAATTTTTCATCTGATAAACTTAAAAATTGCTCAACAACTTCCAATAAATTTTCCATGATATTACCTCGGAAGCAAATCAGGAATTGTGTAAATTGCTTCTCGTTTCTTTGAGTAATAGTACTTGGCGCGCGCATATTTTGCTACATAGTCTTCATCTTTCAGCTTTGCAGCAAAAGCAGATTCCTTGTCCTTTTCGTCACTAAGAGTTTGGTACTGCTCTTTCAACTCTGTCAATTGCTGGCGGCGTTGCAGTAACTGATCATAGCTTTGAGCCAAGTTATAAGTTGGTAAAATAAACAACAAGATCATCAAAATAAGGACCCAACCCATAAAACGATTTCGTTTTTGTCTCTCCTTCATCAGGTAACGACGACGTTGATGTTCATTTTGAATAAAAGAATTATTCATCTGTACAATATTTTTAGACATTTTCTTCTACCCGTGTTTCACTGAGAATTTCATACATGCCTGCTGCATCTTCTTTTTTTGTACTATCTTTCATCTCTATTACTTTAACAAGCAACAACTTATTTCCAAAGCGAATTTCAACTTGGTCATCAACTTTCAAATCCGTTGAACTTTTGGCCAAGATTCCGTTCACCTTGATTCTACCTTTATCTGCTACTTCTTTTGCGACTGTGCGGCGCTTAATAATTCGTGATACTTTTAAATACTTGTCTAATCTCATTTTTATTACCTCAAATTATTATTATACCATTTTTATCCTTTTTATAGAAGAAAAATGTTAAATGGGATTTGCTTCCTTTGATTCTTTTATCTCTAATAAACTTTCTCCAAAAATCAGCAAACCTTCTAAAATTTCATAATCCTTCTTGTTTCGGACATCAAATACAACTTCCATTAATCCCTTATTCTCAGCTATAGCTGCTTTTAAGTTCGTTGCAGATAAGGCTTTAAAATAATCTTGAGCCAAGAATAGTCGTTGAGTGACTTTTTCAAATTGAACTGTAATCTTGTTATCTTTTCTTTCCACACGTTCTACAAAGACCTTGTCCAAATATGACTTAACCAAACCAATCTCTAAAAGGTAGGCTACTACATCTGGGTATTCTCCAAAGCGATCCATCAATTCTTCTTGTAGTTCTTCATAGTTGACACGATTGTCAATTTGACGAATTTTCTTGTAAATTTCAATCTTATGTCGTTGGTCAGAAATATAAGTATCAGGAAGATAAGCATCAATTTGTAAAATCAACTCAGCATTTCCTTTGGTTCTTTTATTCCCATTACCGTTCCGTTTAGCAATAGCTTCCTCTAATAACTGTGAATACAATTCAAAACCAACAGAATCAATGAAACCAGACTGCGATTTTCCTAGGAGATTTCCTGCTCCCCGAATCGAAAGATCTCGCATAGCAATCTTAAATCCTGAGCCTAATTCTGTAAATCCCTTAATCGCTTCTAATCTCCTTTCAGAGACTTCACTGATTGATTTTTCTGGACGATACATGAGATAGGCATAAGCAATACGATTACTACGACCGACTCTTCCTCTTAATTGATACAAGGTTGACAAGCCCATATGGTCTGCATTTTCAATAAATAAGGTATTGGCATTTGGAATGTCTACCCCTGTCTCAATAATAGTAGTCGTCACCAAAATATCATACTGACCTTCAATGAAATCAAGTAGAGTATTTTCCAACTGAATTTCACTCATTTGTCCATGAACATACCCAATCGAAGCCTCTGGAATCAACTCCTGTAATTCCGAAACCTTCTGGTCAATCGTGTCAACCTTATTGTAAAGATAGTAAATTTGACCTCCACGCTCCATTTCACGCAAGACTGCATCACGAATCACACTAGGATTCTTCTCTAATACATAGGTTTGTACTGGATAGCGATTAGTTGGAGGAGTTTCAATAACAGACAAATCTCTGATTCCTAGCATAGACATATGGAGAGTACGAGGAATTGGCGTTGCTGTCAAGGTTAGAACATCTACTTGTTTTTTCAGTTCTTTCAAAGTTTCCTTATGCTTGACACCAAATCGTTGTTCCTCATCAATAATCATCAATCCCAAATCTGAAAACACAACATCTTTTGACAAAACACGATGCGTTCCAATCAAAATATCGACTTGACCATTCTTTAGTTTTTCAAGTGTTTCTGCCTGCTCTTTTTTACTTCTAAAGCGACTCAACACATCAATATTAACAGCAAAATTTTGGAATCTTTCCTTAAAATTCGTATAGTGCTGTTGCGCTAAAACCGTCGTTGGAACTAGAACGACCACCTGTTTGTGATCATTGACTGCCTTAAAAGCAGCACGCATTGCTACTTCAGTCTTCCCAAAACCAACATCTCCAACCAAAAGTCGATCCATGGGGTGAGAATCCTGCATATCTCTCTTGATTTCCTCAATACTGCGAAGTTGATCATCCGTTTCAACATAAGGGAAAGCATCATCAAAAGCATGTTGCTCATCATCATCAGCTGAGAAAGCAAACCCCTTCAACTGACTACGCTCAGAATAAAGCTTGATTAAATCGTCAGCTATATCCTCTACTTGGTTCTTAACTTTTTGCTTGGCCTTTTTGAAATGATCATCATTTAATTTATTGAGTTTTGGAGGTTTCCCATCACTTGAAACATATTTGGACAGTAACTGAATCTGCTCTACTGGGATGGAGATTTGGTCACCATTTTGATACTGTACACTGACATAATCACGGTGAATGCCTTTGATTTCAATTGTTTCGATTCCTAGATATTGACCAATTCCATGGATATGATGAACAACGTAGTCCCCTTTTTCAAGTTCATTATAATCTTTTAATCGCTCTGCATTTGAAGCATGTTGTCTTCTAAAACGACGTTTTAATTTCTTTTGAAAAATCTCATGTTCAGTAATCAAGAGAATTTTTTCATCTACAAAATGAAAACCATGTCTTAGATTACCCTCAATCAAGTTTACAGATTTTTTACAGATACTTGACTTATCTTTGGAATCCAATTTGATCTGGTATTCCTCTAAAACATCTTCCAATGTTTTACTGCCCATTGAATTGCTAGACTGCAAAACAATGGTGTAGTCCATTTTTTTGTATCGCTCAATTTCTTCTTTAAGAAAAGAAAACTGATTGAAAAACTCTTGCATGGGGTATTGATTAAATTGATAAATGTGATCAAACTTAAGATTTCCTAAGCCCTTTTGCAGATTGGAGAAAAAAGTAACTGGACTTTGTTTTTTATAGGTTTGCTCTGTATCTGCAAAATACTGCATCCCAGAAAATGATTTACCATTCTGTAAATCTTCTGTAAAGTATTGCGCTAATTCTCTTTCAAAGGCTTCATACTGATTCATCAATTTTTGATAGTCATCAAAGAATACTGGTGTATCTTTTTCAATATAATCAAAGACAGTCCATGTTTTATCGTAACATAAGGACAAAAACTTTCGACTATCTGAATGTACTTGTTTTTGATGAAAACTTGACAAAATCTCTTCCAAATATGATTTTAAAATTGGTGATAGAGTCTTTGAAATTTGCTTTTCTAAAGCTGACTGTCCTCGTTGATAATCTTTTTCTCTCAAAAGTATGTCGCTAGCTGGAAAGATAGTGAAGTTTGTCTGATTTTCTTTCGATAATTGTGTTTCGACTTCAAAAGTACGAATACCATCTACTTCATCGCCAAAAAACTCGATTCGGAAAGGTTCTAACTGAGACATCTCAAAAATATCTAAAATGTCTCCTCGAATACTAAACTCACCTTGTGTCTGTACTTGAGTAACTTTTCGATATCCAATTTCCTTTAACCGGTGAAGTAGCTCGTGTTGGTCATATTCTTCGCCAACTACAATTTTTATAATACTTTCTTTAAATCTAGTCGGAGAGGGTAGAATCAACCGACTCGCTGCGATATTACAAACTAAAATCCCTTTCTTAGACGGATCACTCAAAAAACGCAAGGCCTCAACCCGCGAAATGATTTTTTCTTGTGAAGACATCAAAAACTCTACCATAGGAGAGTCATCGACCAAAAAAGGATAAACAAGTTCCTCTCCTAAGATAAAAAGAAGGTCACTGATAATTCGTTCTGCTTCACCATAAGTCGAGGTCAGTAACACAACCTTATTTTCTTTTTCTAGACTGCTTGCAATTGCAAGAGCCTTGGTAGACGTTGATAAACCAAGTATTAGTTGTCTTTTCTTATTTATAAGATTTTGATGCCATTTTTTTATTTGGTCATTTTCTGAGAATAAATCTAATAAAGTCACCATTTATCCATTGTACCTCTGCATTGTTTTCTCAAAGTTTTTTTCTTGTAAATAGTAGTTTACAGTATCGTCAACCTTGTCAATTGACTGTAAAATACCTACATAGTCATCCTGATCAAACTTACTTAAAACATGATGAACAACCGACATGCCTTTTTTAGGTCTTCCAATACCTATTTTAACACGGTTAAATACCTCAGTCCCTATATGTTGAATAATAGATTTGATCCCATTATGACCACCTGCTGAGCCCTTTGCTCTTAAACGAATTTTTCCAACTTCCATGTCAAGATCGTCGTAAATAACGAGTAAATCTTCAATATCCAAACCATAGTAAGTCAATAAAGCATGAACAGCTTTCCCGCTTTCATTCATAAAGGTCGTTGGTTTGACAAGATAAATTTTTTCTCCATTAAGGAAAAAAGATGCTAGGTCAGCTTGAAATATCTTGTCGTGTGTAAAGGTGACATTTTGTTTTTTAGCTAGATGGTCAATCAACATAAAGCCAACATTGTGTTTGGTTTCAAAATATTTATCCCCTGGATTTCCCAATCCTATAAGTAATTTGGTCATTTATTTTTCCTTTCAAAAGCCAAAAGGGTTGGAATTTTTTTCCAACCTAATTGACATTATTTATTAAATGTTATTAAACGTTAAAGCGGAATTCCATGATATCGCCATCTTGAACGATATATTCTTTTCCTTCTTCACGCAAGCGTCCAGCTTCTTTTACAGCCTTTTCAGATCCATATTTCACTAGATCCTCATATGACATGGTTACTGCACGAATAAACCCTTTTTCAAAGTCTGAGTGGATAATACCAGCTGCTTGAGGAGCCTTCATACCACGTTTAAAGGTCCAAGCGCGAACTTCTTTTTCACCAGCTGTAAAGTAAGTTCCAAGCCCAAGCAAGTGGTAAGCTGCACGAGTCAACTTGTCAACGCCTGACTCAGTCAAACCAAGTGCTTCAAGAAACTCTTGTTTATCTTCATCGTCTAACTCAGAAATTTCTTCCTCAGCACGCGCAGAAATAACGACTACTTCAGCATTTTCTGTCGCTGCGAATTCACGAATTTGCTTCACATATTCGATAGAATCTGAATCTGAAACTACATCCTCATCTACATTAGCAACATAAAGAACTGGTTTAGTGGTCAAAAGGAAGAGACCTTTAACAACCTTTTGTTCCTCATCTGTGAATTCAATGGTACGAGCTGATTTCCCGTCTTCAAGGACTGGTTTAATTTTTTGAAGAACGTTAAACTCTGCTACTGATTCTTTATCTTTTTGCGTACGTGCCATCTTTTCTACACGCGCATAGCGTTTATTAACTGATTCTAAGTCAGCAAGAATCAACTCTAGGTTAATGGTATCAATATCTGCAAGTGGGTCCACAAAGGCGTCTTCACGTCCTTGCTCGCGCATCACATTTTCATCATCAAAAGCACGCACAACGTGAACAATCGCATCTACTTCACGGATATTGGCCAAGAATTTATTCCCTAGACCTTCCCCTTTTGAAGCTCCTTTTACAATCCCTGCAATATCTGTAAACTCAAAGGTTGTTGGAACTGTCTTTTTAGGAGTAATCATTTCCGTTAGTTTTTGTAGGCGTTCATCTGGAACTTCCACCATCCCAACGTTTGGATCAATAGTCGCAAATGGATAGTTTGCCGCCTCTGCTCCTGCTTTTGTAATTGCATTAAAAAGGGTTGATTTACCAACGTTTGGCAAACCAACGATACCTGCTGTTAAAGCCATAGTTTCTCATTCTCCGTTCTCATTTCAATCCCTAACATTATAACACAAAAATGGAAAACTTGCTAACCCTCTAACTAAGGGTTCTTAGTCAATAATCTTATTCATTTTTCGTTCAAAATCATAGCGACTCATCATGACAAGGTGGTCACAATTGCTACACTTTATTTTGATATCTGCCCCTACACGTGTAATTTCCCAACGATTAGCCTTTTTGCCTGTTGACTTGATGGTACAAGCGTGTGGTTTTTTCATCTCAACAAAATTTCCAACTTGATACATACTACTCTCCTTTTCTTTTTTGATTATATCATAAAAGAGGCGAGCCAGGCTCAACCTCTTTCACTTAATTTGTTCGAACTGGTGTGATAAGCTGCATGAAATCTTCGTCAGTATCTGCTGGCACAAGAGTAAATGGACGAACTGCTGAGATAAAGCTAATAGTAACCTTTTCGCTATTTAAAGCCTTGAGGGAATCAATCAAGTAAGTTGGGTTGAAACTAATAGTCAAATCATCACCAGTCACCTGCTCCGTATCGATTTCTTCGTTTACTTTACCAACCTCTGGAGAGTGAACATGGGCGCTAACAACTCCACCTTTAATTTCAAGCTTCACAGTACCATTTTGAGTCGCACTTGATAAGAGACGTGCACGCTCCATAGATTGACGCAAATTAACCACATCAAAAGTAATTGTAGTGTTAAAGTCTGTTGGAATCAAGCGATCTGTATCAGGATAATTACCTTCTAGGAGACGAGTGTAGAAGCTAATATTTTCGCTTCTAAAGAGGATTTGATTATTTGCAAAGAAAATCTCTACAGTTTCAATATCATCTGTAAATACCGCTGAAAATTCGCGGAGAGAACGACTAGGAATTACCACATCGAAATCATCTCCATTTTTTTCAAGAGTCAATTTCTTCTGGCTAAGGCGGTGTGAGTCTGTCGCAACTGTTTTTAGTTCCTTGTGTTGGCTCAATACAAAATGAACACCTGTTAAGATGGGACGACTTTCTTGCGTACTTGCAGCAAATGCTGTTTCATTGATAATTTTCTTGAGCAGTTTTGTTTCAAGAACCAAAGGAGTGCTTGCTGAAATTTCTTGGATTCGTGGGTACTGTTCGCTATCTTTTCCTTTTAGGGTAATTTCTGATTTCCCACTGGTTAAGACAATTTGTTTTTGTTCAATCTCTTTGAAATCTAGCGTTACATCTGGAAGACTAGATATAACATTGATAAAGAAAGAAGCTTCAAGAAGAATCGAACCCAGAGAAGTGATCAAGAGACCAGCATCTTCATTCTTTTGAGAAATGAAATTTTCAATAGAAATTTGACCGTTTGATCCAATTAAAGTAATTCCTTCATTTGTAACGTCAATTTTGATTGTTGATAAAATTGGAATAGCATTTTTGGAGCTAATTGCCCGTTTTGTAGTATTTAAGGCTTGTATAAATAAATTTTTATTAATTGAAAAATGAATCATGGATTCTCCTTTATTTATTTTTAGTATTAGAAAGTTAATAGTAATAATAGAGTGTGTGAATTCTGTGGAAAACTGAGTGCTATTTAGTAAACTTAAGCTTCTAAGCTTGTTTAAAAAATGTGGATAAAAAAGATAAGAAAGGAAAAGTTATCCACAAGTTACTTAATTTTCTTTTTGATTGCTTCTATTTCTAAACGTAAATTATCGTCTTCGTCAATCAATGATTTGATTTTAGCATGGGCATGAATAACGGTGGTGTGATCCTTTCCGCCAAATTCTTTTCCGATTTTTGGAAGACTGTTATCTGTCAGTTCTCTAGCTAGATACATAGCAACCTGACGTGCCAAAACGATGTTCTGAACTCGTCTCGTCCCCTTCATTTCTTTGACACTCACTCCATAAAAATTACCAACTTCAGTTTGGATTTTCTCAATTGGAATAACAAGTATCTGGCGGGCGTCTTGCTTACGTGCTCTAATAGCTTCCGCAGCAATATCAATAGTAATATCCTTAATCTTCTTCACTCTGGCAATTAAAGTGATATCGTTGATTGCTCCTTCCAATTCTCGAACATTTGAATCAAATTGGCCAGCCAAGTATTCTAGAGTATCACTTTGGAAATGGTAATCCAAGTGCTCTGTTTTACTTTGAAGAATGGCGATACGTGTCTCAAAGTCAGGAGGAGTGATATTTTGCGTCAATCCCCAGCTAAAGCGTGTAACAAGTCTCTCTTCAAGTCCTTCTAGGTGTTTAGGACTTCGATCACTGGTTAGGACAATCTGTTTCTGCTTATCATGAAGAGCATTGAAGGTATTGAAAAATTCTTCCTGGGTCGCGACTTTTTTGCCACTAAGAGATTGGATATCATCGATCAATAAGAGATCAAGGCTACGGTAAGTCTTTTTGAACTTTTCCATTTCCCCAAGTCGCAAGTGTTCAAGAAAGTCATTGATAAAGCTTTCGGCAGGAATGTACTTGACACGCGCATCAGGAATATTTTTCAAAATCTCATTTCCAATCGCATTGAGTAAGTGAGTCTTTCCAAGACCAGGTCCTCCATAGATAAAAAGAGGATTATAAGTCAGAGCTAAATCTTCAGATACCGCTAGTGCAGCAGACACCGCCCAAACATTCCCATCACCTTGAATAAAGTTATCAAAGGTATATTTTTCTTTTAACCCTGTTTCGGAATAGGGAATCGTTGGTAGTGCAGGCGTGTAATCGTAAGTAGAGACACTATTTGTATCATTTACTTGTACTTGAGGAGATTCTGTGCTCTGAGGTTTAGTGAAAATATAGTGAGGTTTGATTTCAGAATCATAAATTTCAAAACCAGCAGCAATGATAATATCTTTTAATTGCTTTTCCCACACCATTTCCATCTCTGATCTCGGTAGAAATATAGTAGCTGTGTTTTCTTCTACTTTGATGAGTTCAGCAGGTGTAGCATAGAAATCATACATAGATCGTGTCAATCTTTCTTGAGCAAATTCTAAAATACGATTCCAAAATTGCTTTTCTTTCAACTAATTTTCCTCCTTTACTATGATTTTAGTAGTTTAGTGCTAGACTTATTTTACCATAGAT
This sequence comes from Streptococcus oralis, assembly GCF_001588645.1. Classification (GTDB taxonomy): domain Bacteria; phylum Bacillota; class Bacilli; order Lactobacillales; family Streptococcaceae; genus Streptococcus; species Streptococcus oralis_AB. The sequence goes on from NZ_LAYF01000002.1 coordinate 14,275, forward strand.
AATAGGATTTTTCCACAGATTGGGGAAAAGAATCCACAATGTTAGTAGTATTTATCCACAGGTTGGGGATAAATAGGAAAATCCTTGATTTAATAGGGTTATTGATAAAAAAATTGGTGGATAAATTTGTGGGTTGAGAAAATAAAAGAACAGCCTTATTTCAGGCTGTTAATAATTCTATCGTATTCTTCTTGACTTGAAAAGGAGATAATAATCTTTCCAGTATTTTTTTTTGAAAGTTTAATTTCTACACTTAAACCGAGTAGTTTTTTTAATTTATCTTCTTCGTCTTTGATGAAAGAATCACTTTTTTTTTGCTTCTTTCGTTTTTTCTCTGTAAGAAGTGCTTCTAGCTTTCTCACAGAAATATCTTCATTTTTGATTAGTTGAAATAAATAGTCTTGCTGCTCTTTGTCCAAACCAACTAGTGAACGTGCATGCGCTTGAGAAATTTTTCCATTTTCTACTTCAGTTAAGATATATTCTGGTAGGGAAAGCAAACGAATAAAATTAGTGATATAAGGACGAGATTTCCCCATTTTATCCGCTATCCCAGTGTGAGTAAATCCTTTTTCTACTAAAGATTCGTAGGCGCGTGCTTCTTCAACAGGATTTAAATTTTCTCTCTGCAAATTCTCAATGATAGACTGAATCATCATTTCCTGATCTGAGAGGTGCTTTACAACGGCTGGAATAGAAGTAAGACCAGCCAAGAGAGAAGCTCGATATCGTCTCTCTCCTGCAAGGATTTCATAACCAAGTACAGGAGATTGACGAACGATGATTGGTTGGATGAGCCCATTTTCTTTGATTGACTGAGCTAATTCCTTTAGTTTATCTGCATCAAATTCTTTCCGAGGTTGGTAAGGATTCTTTTGTATTTCAGAGATAGAAATCATTTCAAATTTTTCCATGATTCTACACTAACATATCTTTTACTTTCTGTAAAGTTTTCTTTACACTGATGTCAATTAAGACTCTAAATCACTAGAATTCTTATCTAGTTTAATTGAGGTTGTTTCCTCCTTACCATTGCGGTAGTAGGTTACTTTGATAGTATCTCCGATAGCATGATTGTAAAGAGCATGTTGCAGGTCTGTTGATGAAGCAATCTCTTTATCGTCAACTTTGGTAATGACATCGTATTTTTGAAGATGTCCATTTGCTGGCATATTGTTTTGAACAGATCGAACAACTACACCTGAAGTGAGGCCACTTGGAATGTTAAGTTTTCTAAGATCACTAGCTCCAACATTTGACAGATTGACCATTTGAATTCCAAGAGCTGGACGAGTCACTTTACCATTACTTTCAAGCTGTTTAATGATATTTTGTGCATCGTTTGAAGGAATTGCAAAACCAAGACCTTCTACAGATGTTCCACCATTACTTGCAATTTTACTTGATGTAATACCAATTACTTGTCCTTGAATGTTTACAAGTGGACCACCAGAGTTACCAGGGTTAATGGCTGTATCTGTTTGAATGGCTTTTGTTGAAATAGCTTGGCCATCTTCAGATTTTAGAGAAACATTTCGATTAAGACTTGAAATAATCCCCTGTGTAACTGTGTTAGCATATTCTGAACCTAGAGGACTACCGATAGCAATCGCTGTTTCTCCAACACTAAGTTGACTTGAATCCCCAAATTCTGCTACTGTTGTAACTTTTTCTGAAGAAATTTTAACGACAGCAATATCAGAGAAGGTATCAGATCCGACAATTTCACCAGGAACCTTGGTACCATCAGCCAAGCGGATATCAACTTTTGAAGCTCCATTGATAACGTGAGTATTGGTTACAAGATAGGCATCTTTATCATCCTTTTTATAGATGACACCTGATCCCTCACTTGCGATTTGTTGATTGTCTGAATCAGAATTAGTGTCGTCAGCATTAAATACACTACTTTGTCTACTGCTAGAAGAAGAATAAGTAATGATTGAGACAACAGCATCCTTAACTTTATTTACTGCTTGAGTGGTTGAATTTTCATTCTTATAGGATGTTTGAGTGACAGTGCCAGAATTATTATTCGTAGCTTGATTTCCTTGTTTTTGATAAAGTTGTAATGTTACGAAACTTCCTAAGGCACCACTTAAAAATCCGATTAGAATGATTGCTAGAACTTTAACTCCTTTTTTGTAAAATTTTTGTAAGTGTTTCATAAACGCCTCCGTTTGTTATTTATTTACTCAGATTATAAACCTATTAACTTAATCCAAACTTAAAAGCTTAAAGTTTTACACAAGTTGTGGATAACTCGCTTTATTCTGTGAATTCACTAGTAATTTTGAATGATTTTTTTGTGTATAAGATGTGAAATGAAGTGTGGATATGATAGAATAGAAGAATGAAAATAAAGATTGTAACAGTAGGAAAATTAAAAGAAAAATACCTTAAAGATGGAATTGCTGAATATACCAAACGAATTTCACGTTTCGCCAAATTAGAAATGATTGAGCTCACTGATGAGAAGACACCTGACAAAGCCAGTGAATTAGAAAATCAAAAAATCTTGGAAACAGAAGGTGAAAGAATTCTTTCTAAGGTTGGAGAAAGAGACTTTGTCGTTGTACTAGCCATTGAAGGAAAAACATTCTCCTCAGAGGAATTTAGTAAGCAACTAGAGCAAGCTTCTATCAAAGGATATTCAACGCTTACTTTTATCATTGGAGGAAGTTTGGGTCTAGCTCCTGTTGTAAAAAATAGGGCCAATCTTTCTGTCAGTTTTGGCCGTCTGACATTACCACATCAGTTAATGAGATTGGTTTTAGTTGAACAAATTTACCGTGCTTTTACAATTCAACAGGGTTCTCCTTATCACAAATAGAAGATTGACTTAGCTCTTGTTTTTTGATAGAATGGTCATGTTAGGTCTCATAGCTCAGCTGGATAGAGCATTCGCCTTCTAAGCGAACGGTCGCAGGTTCGAATCCTGCTGGGATCAATTTTAGATGCGAAGCTGGGGTAAATCCCAGCTTTTTTCTTAAAAAAGTGCGTTTCAGGTGCAAAAATGTACAGTTGAGAAGAATTTTTTCTTACATGGTCTTCATTTTGTATAATAGGTGTGTAAGTTAACTTACAAGAAAAAATAATACAGGAGATTTCATTATGAAAAATACAGTAAAGTTGGAACAATTTAAAGAAGTAACAGAGGCAGAATTGCAGGAGATTCGAGGTGGAGATTGGAGAATTTCAGAAACAATTCGTAATCTTATTTTTCCAAGAAGAAAGTAATGAAATAAAGGTAGAGAGTAATGGATTTATTTGGATTAGGGATAGCTATTTTTTATTTTCTCATCATTAGCAAAAGTTATGAATGGATTTGTAAAATAAATAGAAAAGAACAAATTGTTTTTTTCTGTTACACATGCATCTCAGTTTTTATACTTGAAGAAATTATTACACTAGTATATTCTAATAGTTTTGCTTTGTCTAAATTTTTATTTCCTTTAGTTGTGTACCTTTATTTAAGAAAGTTAAAGAAGTCTGAAAAATACAAAGCGATTTTTATCAGTTTACTATTGTCTTTATTATATCACAGTACACATACTTTTATATCCGTAACCTTATCTTCTATAATAGGAGATGAAGTAGTATTACATTATAAAAGTACATTTCTTTTAGTAGTATTGTTGATGACTTATTTTTCTATTCTAATAATAATTCGTTATTTTCATCTGGATATTAAATATTTTGATAAAGATTATCTGTATCCTTTTTTAAAAAAAGTAATAGTTGCTTTCTTTGGTTTGCATATCTTATTATTTATTTCAGATATAGTAAGTACAACTCATCATTTAAATAGTTTCGGAAGTATTTTATCAACCATTGTTTTTATTTGCTTGTTATTGATTTTCTTTGCAATGAATTCTCACAAGGTTCAAATTGAAAAAGAGATTGCTCTAAAACAAAAGAAATTTGAACAAAAACATTTACAGACTTATACTGATGAAATTGTGGAGTTGTATAATGAAATTCGAGGTTTTCGTCATGATTATGCAGGGATGCTTGTCAGCATGCAAATGGCGATTGACAGTGGAGATTTACAAGAAATTAACAGGGTTTACAATGAAGTCTTAGTAAAAGCAAATCAGAAATTGAGGTCAGAAAAATATACTTACTTTGATTTAAATAATATAGAAGATTCTGCTTTACGAAGTTTAATTGCTCAATCTATTGTCTATGCACGAAAAAATGATGTAGAGTTTACATTGGAAGTAAAGGATATCATTACTAGACTGTCAATAGATTTACTTGATCTTGTTCGTATCATGAGCATTTTATTAAACAATGCTGTTGAAGGTGCTGCAGATAGTTATTTGAAACAAATGGAAGTTGCAGTCATTAAAATGGATTTTGAAACAGTTATAGTTATCCAGAATTCATGCAAAATCACTATGACGCCTTCAGAGGATCTATTTGCCTTAGGTTTCTCTACCAAGGGAAGAAATAGAGGTCTAGGACTTAATAATGTCAAAGAAATCTTAGATAAGTATGACAATATTATTTTAGAAACAGAGATGGAAGACAACACATTTAGACAAATTATTAGATTTAAGAGGGAATTCGAATGAAAGTATTAATTTTAGAAGATGTTATTGAACATCAAGTGAGACTTGAGAGAATATTGAATGAAATCTCTGAGGAATCAAATATTCCTATTTCATATAAGACAACAGGAAAAGTTCGTGAGTTTAAGGAATATATCGAAAATGATGAAGTAAACCAGCTTTATTTCCTAGATATCGATATTCATGGAATCGAGAAAAAAGGCTTTGAAGTGGCTCAATTTATCCGTCATCACAATCCTTATGCTATTATTGTCTTTATTACTAGTCGATCTGAATTTGCTACCTTAACGTACAAATATCAGGTATCAGCCCTAGATTTTGTTGATAAAGATATCAATGATGAATTGTTCAAAAAACGCATCGAGCAGAGTATTTTTTACACTAAGAGCATGCTGCTTGAAAATGAAGATGTTGTAGACTATTTTGATTACAACTATAAAGGAAATGATTTGAAAATTCCTTACCATGACATTTTGTATATCGAAACCACAGGAGTTTCTCATAAACTTCGGATTATTGGTAAGAATTTTGCAAAAGAATTCTATGGAACTATGACAGATATTCAGGAAAAGGACAAACATACCCAGCGATTTTATTGCTCCCATAAATCTTTCCTTGTCAATGTGGGAAATGTGAGAGAAATTGATCGAAAGAATTTAGAAGTTGTCTTTTATGAAGATCATCGCTGCCCCATCACTCGTTTGAAAGTTCGCAAACTAAAAGATATTCTAGAGAAAAAATCTAAAAAGTGATTGACAATTAGTAAGAAATTGATATAATGGTTATATCTGCTACAGATAGATGGTCCGTTGGTCAAGGGGTTAAGACACCGCCTTTTCACGGCGGTAACACGGGTTCGAATCCCGTACGGACTATTTTATCCGCCATAGCTCAGTTGGTAGTAGCGCATGACTGTTAATCATGATGTCGTAGGTTCGAGTCCTACTGGCGGAGTCAGATAAAAAGAACACCTGGTGGTGTTCTTTTTTTCTTAGTTTGTATCACCTAACATTTTCATAAGGAAGTCAGTCATTTCTTGCGGACTTTCTTTTTTTCCGTGAGCAATCCAAGTCTGGCAAACACCAAATAGGGCATTTGTTAGATAAATACTGCTGTATTCTAATTCTATTGGAGTGAGTTGTAGTTTCATAAAGCGTTTCTGAAGGTCGGTGCTAAGCATAATGTGAAGCTTATTTCTCAAGAAATTTTGGATTTCTTTTGTCCCATTTTCAGACAAGAGAGCAGCTAATAGTGGTTCAGACTCAAAATATTCAAACACTTCTAAAATAGCATCTCTTTTGTGATGAGCATGTTTTTGGAAAATATACTCAAAGGTATGAAATAGCTTACTTTGGTAGAGTTCAATCATATCATACTTATCCTTGTAGTGAGTGTAAAAGTTGGAACGACTAATTCCGGCTTTTTCTGCTAACTTGACAGTAGAAATTTGATCAAAGGGCTGGTCCATCAATAATTGAACCATGGCATTTTCGATAATTCGTTTTGTTTTTAAACGTTTGTTACTTTCTTTCATAATTCCTCCTCGTAAACAAAAATAGACTATGTGTCTAAAAAAATATTTTTTACCTTGTAATTTAGATTTTTTGATGTATAATCTATTATATCAAAATTTTAGACAATATGTTTAAAAAAGGAGGAAACATGTTTAAAGAATGGAAAGCAATATTTAAAAAACCGACCTTTATCATTGTAATGATAGGGATTTCTCTCATTCCAGCTTTATACAACATTATATTTTTATCGTCCATGTGGGATCCATATGGTCAAGTATCGGAGTTACCTGTGGCAGTTGTCAATAAAGATAAGGAAGCTTCTTATAATGGACAGACAATGAGAATTGGTGAAGACATGGTGTCTAATTTAAAAGAAAATAAGGCTTTAGATTTTCACTTCGTTAATGAAGAGGAAGGGGAAAAAGGGCTAGAAGATGGTGACTACTACATGGTAGTAACTTTACCAAGTGACTTATCTGAAAAAGCTACTTCTATCCTAACGAATCATCCTGAACAGATGCAAATTGATTATCAGACGTCAAGTGGGCATAGCTTTATTGCAAGTAAGATGAGTGATTCTGCAATGACACAATTAAAACAGAATGTTTCTGCTAATGTAACCGAATCCTATACGAAAGCTTTATTTCAAAAGATGGGTGATTTAAAATCCGGTTTAACGAAGGCAGCCGATGGAAGTGAACAATTGGCTAACGGGGCCAGTCAGTTAGCTGTAGGAAGTCAGACATTGTCTTCAAATCTTGCTACTTTAGCTAGCTCAAGTTTAACCTTTTCGGATGGAACAGATCAATTTACAAAAGGGTTGACAACGTATGTCACAGGAGTAAAGCAACTGAATAGTGGCTTAGGAACATTTAATGATGGTTTACAGAACTATACAAGTGCGGTTTCACAGGTTGACACAGGACTTAATCAATTATCTTCGAAAACTCCAGAATTAGTTGCAGGTGTCAACCAGTTAAATACAGGGATGAAGTCATATGCTGGTGGAGTTTCACAACTCAATTCAGGTCTCAGTCAATTTTCGGTTGGTGTCAATGCCTATACAAGCGGAGTTGACAAATTATCTGTTGGTACAAACCAACTATCAAGTCAATCAGATACATTGAGAGACGGTATTACTCAATTAAATAAAGGAATCAAAGAAATATCCACACAATTAAATACTTCATCTCAACAGAAAGAGGATATAACACAGTTAGCAAGCAGTTTAGATGAGTTGAATAAGGCTCTCCAATCAGTTACAGTTTCAGATAATACTGATCTTAAAAATACAATATCTAATGACTTAACAAATATAACGACTCTTGCTCAAACTATTGTGACTAATAGTCAAGCAGAGCAAGAGAAAACTCTTACAAATCTTCAAGCAACAGCAACTTATCAATCTCTCACTGAAACTCAGAAAAAAGAATTGACTGAAGCTGTTTCAAATAATTCTAATTCTACGATAGAGTCAGCAAAAGCAATTTTAACGACAGCAGGAGATTTAAAAGAAAATTTAGGAAGTATAAACCAACCAGTCTCTAATCTTTATACTTTACAGACTAAAGCAAATCAACTTTTACCTATAGCGTCTAGTTCCTTGACATCTATGTCAAGTGGATTTACACAGTTGCAAAATGCTGTAGATAATCAGTTAGTTCCCGGAAGTCAATCAATTGAAAATGGAGTTAATGCGTATACTAAGGGATTGGATACTATTTCTTTAGGTGTAAATCAACTAAGTGAAAAGAATACAACTTTAACAACAAGTTTGGATCAATTGGTTTCTGGCTCAACCAAGTTGACAGAAAACTCTTCAAAATTGACAACTGGTTTGGATACTCTAGCTGGGAAAACTCCAGAATTAGTAACAGGTATTGAAAAACTATCATCTGGTTCTGCTCAATTGAACAATAAGAGTCCAGAGTTAATAGCAGGTCTTACTACATTACAATTTGGCTCTGATCAATTAACAGATAAATCAACACAATTACTTTCTGCAGCATCCCAACTAGGAAGTGGCGCTATGAAGATAGCAGATGGTGCTGGAAAATTAGCTGAAGGTGGAGCAACTTTAACTGCTGGTATTGAAAGTTTACAAGTAGGAACTACTGATCTAGGACAAGGCTTAAGAAGTGCTAGCAATCAATTAAAATCAGCATCAACAGAGTCAAAAAATGCAGAAACATTAACGGAACCCTTAAGTCTTTCAAAGACAGATAATGATCAAGTTCCTGTAAATGGGATTGCTATGGCTCCTTATATGATATCAGTCGCTCTCTTTGTCGCTGCATTATCAACAAATATGATTTTTGCTAAATTACCTTCAGGTCGTCATCCTGAAACTCGCTGGGCTTGGTTCAAATCTCGCTTTGAGATAAATGGAGTTATAGCTGTTTTAGCCGCTGTCTTAGTCTATGGTGGCGTTCATCTTATTGGTCTAACAGCAAATCATGAAATGAGAACCTTGTTCTTAATTATTATCGCAAGCTTAACATTTATGTCTATGGTAACTGCATTAACAACTTGGAATAGCCGTATAGGAGCCTTCTTCTCTCTTATTTTACTATTATTACAGTTAGCATCAAGTGCGGGGACCTATCCCCTTGCTTTGACAAATGATTTCTTCAAAGGTGTCAATCCTTGGTTACCAATGAGTTATTCTGTATCAGGTTTACGACAAACAATATCTATGACAGGAAATATTCATCATCAAGTGATTTTCCTTATTATAACTCTAGCTTTCTTTACTGCTTTAGGTATGCTAGCTTATCAACCTAAGAAAATGGAAGAAGATTAAAAAGATTGGCCAAGGAATTGGTCAATCTTTTTCTGTCTTAGATAAATTTCGTCTGTGATTATAGATCCCAAAAAGAAGAAGGGCAATTAGTGAGCAGGCTGCTCCAATAACAAAACCATTGGGTATAAAGGAAAGTGTAATGGTGCCTTTTCCCTTTGGAACATCAACTTTCATAAAACCAGTCTGAGCCTGCTTGATTTCAAGTTTTTTCCCATCTTGGTATGCAGACCAACCTTTGTCATAAGGAATAGTGAAGAAAATAGAGGTATCTTGTTTTACTTTATATGTAGCAAAGACTTTATTTTTAGAGGTGGATACTTCTACAGGTTGTTCTTTAATCTTTTGAATTGCCTCAGTAAGAGCTTGAGTATCTAAACGATAGAAGGTTGGAGATTCAAAAGACACCTGAGAATTTCCAGGAAAACTAACACTGATATTGAAAGTTTTTTGTTCTTCAGTATAACCCAAATTAAAGAAATTAAATGCATTGTCAGTTGTAAAAGTCTTCTTTTCTCCATTGACAAGGATGTCAACTTTCTTTTGTTTATCATTAGTAAAATGAAGATTTGAAAAAGAGAGATAGACTTGGCTATTTTGAGGAACCTCAATTTGATAATCAATCTTTGCATCTTCATTCGCAGAACCTGTGATGCTCGTTAAACCATCTGAAGTATCTGTTTTATCATATTCTATTTGGGAGAAGTAATCCATGTTGAGATTAGCAAGCTGGTTTATAAATAAAGCCTGATTATCTAGAGTGTGATTATTAAAGTTTACATCGGTGTAAATAGATTGAGTGGCAAAGGCAATGGGTAAAGAGAGTTGATTTTTATATAAGGTTAAATGATCCTTTTGATAAATCTCTTGAAATCCATACTTATCAAGTGAAGTTTCAGAAATATTGTACTGGATTCCAAATAAACTGTCTGCTAAAAGACTGTTATTAGCATAACGGAGATTGAGGTTGGTTCCAGAGGATTTGAATCCAAGTTTGTCCAAACTAGTGCTAGCTGAACGATTTCGTACAGACGAAAATTGAGAGATTCCATTGTAGTTAAATTTCATACTGTCATTCCCAGTCTGAATTTGCAGTTTTTCAGTACGTGTAAATGGATTGTCAATTTGGTTTAGAATGGATTCCATAGCGGTGATATCTCTATTATAGGCGCTACGAGAAGCAAAGGCCCATTCTTTAGCTATTCCTTCCATTTGAGATGATGCATTTAAGCTTATCTCAGCCGTTATAAATATAGACAAAAGAATTGCAAATAGATTTACAGAGATAAATCTTCTAATGACTGCAAGAAGTAAAAGAGCATAAACTAGTAGAAATTCAAGAGTGAGTAGGATATTCAAATTAGTTAAAAAAGAATAGTGTGATTTAAAATAGACAGTAGCCAAAAATCCTGTTAGTACAAGAGAAAGTGAGATAAATAGATTCCATAGCTTCAGTTCTTTCAGACGATTTAAGACTTCTGCTGCAGTATAAATTAACAGAGTGGAAAAAATCCAAGCATAGCGATGCAAAAACATATTTGGGGTGTGCATCCCTTGCCAAAATAAATCAAGTGCTTCTATGTAAAAGCTTGTTATTAAAAAAGTAAAGAAAATTGCATAGGTAAGTTTCACGTGAAACCTTATAGATTTTATTGTGAAAAATAGAATGGTTAAAATAAAGGGAAGCAATCCAACAAAAATCATTGGTATAGATCCATACTTAGTTGTATCAAAAGATCCAATGAATTGTTTTGCGAAAATATCCAGATACCAGCTACTGTCTGTCTTTAATTTTGTGATGGCAGTCAACTTCTCTCCATGAGTTTGTAAATCAAACAGTGTAGGGAGAGTCATAATCAAACTAGCCATTCCTGCTAAAAAGGAGGTAACAACAAAATCAAGAAAAGATGATTTTCGAGTTTTAAAGTCCCAAGAAATTTGGCAGAGATACCAGAAAATAAGAAACAATGCTGTCATATACCCAAAATAATAATTTTGAATAAATAAGATTGACAAACTTGTAAAGTATAGTAGGCGCTTCTTTTGTGTTATAAGTAGGTGTAAACCAGTTATAATGAAAGGAATCAAGATAAAAACATCTAGCCAGGTTTTTATCTCTAACTGACTGACAGTGAAGCTCATTAAAGCATAGGAAGTAGATAAGGTAAGTTTTAAAAATTTTGGGATATCTTTAAATAATCTATTCAAACTAAAGAAGGTTGACAGACCGATCAATCCAAATTTTAAGAGAGTGGTCAGATAGACAGCATCTGGCATATTCGACAGATTAAAAAAGTAAACTAGGGGTGAAAGAAAACTACCCAAGTAATAACTAGATAGAGCATAGAAATTTAGTCCGAGGCCACTTGTAAAGGTGTAAAACAAACTACCATTTCCATGTAAAATATTTCGTAAAGCCACATCAAAAATAACGTATTGATGGAAACCATCTCCTAATAGTGGAGATGTATCGCTATTCCAGTAGATACCTTGAGTTAGGTATACTCCGGTCATAATTACTAAAGGAATGATGAAAGAAATAAAATAGGTCCAATATGTTTTAAAAAATGATTTCATGTTACCTCGTAGAATGATAGAAAACTCAGTTGGTTACCCCAACTGAGTTTTGAAGTCTTATTTAATCTTTCCAAAGTTCTTTAACTTTTGCTTGTACTTCTGCATTTTCTAGGAATTCATCATAGGTTTCATCGATACGATCAATGACGCCATTCTTAGACAAAACAATAATATGGTTTGCTAAAGTTTGAATGAACTCGTGATCATGACTAGCAAAGATGATTGATTCTTTAAAGTTTTTCAATCCATCGTTCAAGCTTGAGATAGATTCCAAGTCCAAGTGATTTGTTGGATCATCAAGTACAAGGACATTTGATTTCAAGAGCATAAGTTTTGAAAGCATGACACGTACTTTTTCTCCCCCTGACAAGATGTTTACAGGTTTGTTAACCTCATCTCCAGAAAAGAGCATACGACCAAGGAAACCACGTAGGAAGGTATTGTCATCTTCTTCTTTACTTGCAAATTGACGCAGCCAGTCAAGGATTGACTCTCCTCCTGCAAAATCAGCCGAGTTGTCTTTTGGCAAGTAAGAACGGCTAGTAGTAACTCCCCACTTGACAGTTCCTTCATAGTCGATGTCACCCATAATTGCACGAATTAATGCAGTCGTTTGGATGTCATTTTGTCCAATAAGAGCTGTCTTATCACCTGGACGCAAGATGAAACTAATATTGTCTAGGATAGTTTCGCCATCAATCTTTACAGTTAGATTTTCTACTGTCAAGAGATCATTACCAATCTCACGTTCTGCTTTAAAGTTGATAAATGGGTATTTACGACTAGATGGCACAATCTCTTCTAATTCAATCTTGTCAAGCATTTTTTTACGAGACGTTGCTTGTCTTGATTTAGAAGCATTAGCAGAGAAGCGAGCAACGAATTCTTGCAATTGCTTAATTTTTTCTTCTGCCTTAGCATTACGGTCTGCTAGCAATTTAGCAGCAAGCTCAGAAGATTCCTTCCAGAAGTCGTAGTTTCCGACATAGAGTTTGATTTTTCCAAAGTCAAGGTCGGCCATATGAGTACACACTTTGTTTAAGAAGTGACGGTCGTGGGATACTACGATAACGGTGTTATCAAAATCAATCAAGAAGTCTTCTAACCAAGTAATCGATTGGATATCTAAACCATTGGTTGGCTCGTCCAAAAGAAGAACATCAGGTTTACCAAATAAGGCTTTAGCAAGGAGAACCTTCACTTTTTCACCATTAGCTAATTCGCTCATGTTTTGATAGTGCAATTCTTCTGGAATGTTTAGGTTTTGAAGTAGTTGAGACGCTTCACTTTCTGCTTCCCAACCTCCAAGTTCAGCAAATTCACCTTCGAGTTCGGCTGCACGAACACCATCTTCATCTGAAAAATCTTCCTTCATGTAAATGGCGTCTTTTTCTTTCATGATGTTGTAAAGTTTTTCATTTCCCATAATAACGACATCAATAACTCGCTCATCTTCATAGTCAAAATGATTTTGACGGAGAACAGAGAGACGTTCATCTGGACCAAGAGAGATGTGACCAGTTGTTGGCTCGATATCACCAGCTAAGATTTTTAAGAATGTAGATTTCCCAGCACCATTAGCACCAATCAATCCGTATGTATTTCCTTCTGTAAATTTGATATTGACATCATCAAAAAGTTTGCGATCACTAAAACGTAGTGAAACATCAGATACTGTAAGCAATGTTTTTCTCCTATAATATGTAATACATTTATTCTACTAGAAAAGAGAGAAATATTCAAATTTTTGTTTGTCAATTTTATGTCAATTAAGTTTACAGGTTTGTTTACAAAGAGTTAGTTGTTTGATTTTAATAATTTTCTGTTATTTTAACAAAAAAATGCTATAATTGAAGAGACCATTTCGAAGGAGAAAAAAATGACGAAACCCATTATTTTAACAGGAGATCGCCCAACAGGAAAACTGCATATTGGACATTATGTTGGGAGTCTTAAAAACAGAGTATTACTTCAGGAAGAAGACAAGTATGAGATGTTTGTTTTTTTGGCGGACCAACAAGCATTGACAGATCACGCCAAAGACCCTCAAACGATTGTAGAATCGATTGGGAATGTTGCCTTGGATTATTTAGCAGTTGGATTGGATCCAAGTAAATCAACTATCTTTATTCAAAGCCAGATTCCAGAGTTGGCTGAGCTGTCTATGTACTATATGAATTTGGTATCACTAGCTCGTTTGGAACGGAATCCGACAGTAAAAACAGAGATTGCTCAAAAAGGGTTTGGAGAAAGTATTCCGACGGGATTTTTGGTTTATCCGATTGCGCAAGCAGCAGATATTACTGCCTTCAAGGCTAATTATGTTCCTGTTGGGACAGATCAGAAACCAATGATTGAGCAAACTCGCGAGATTGTTCGTTCCTTTAATCATGCTTATAATTGTGAGGTCTTGGTGGAGCCGGAAGGTGTTTATCCAGAAAATGAGAGAGCAGGGCGTTTGCCTGGTTTAGATGGAAATGCTAAAATGTCTAAATCCCTTAATAATGGTATTTATCTAGCAGATGATGCGGATACTTTGCGTAAAAAAGTCATGAGCATGTATACTGATCCAGACCACATTCGGGTTGAGGATCCAGGTAAGATTGAAGGAAACATGGTTTTCCATTATCTAGATGTGTTTGGTCGTCCAGAAGATGCTCAAGAAATTGCGGATATGAAAGAACATTATCAACGTGGTGGCCTTGGTGATGTGAAGACGAAACGTTATCTACTTGAAATATTAGAACGCGAACTTGGTCCTATTCGTGAGCGCCGTATCGAATTTGCTAAGGATATGGGAGAAGTGTACAATATGCTTCAAAAAGGTAGTGAGAAAGCGCGTGAGGTTGCGGGGCAAACTCTATCTGAAGTTAAGGGAGCAATGGGACTAAATTATTTTAAATAATAGATAAAATATGAATCGTAAAACTATCTCTTCCATAGGATCACAGGGATAGTTTTTTTATGATTTCTACCATAAATATAATTGACAAATTTTCATAGAATGGTATGATAGATACAATACAAAAAGAGTCAAGCTCAAAAAGAAAGAAAAGAGGAAACTTCAATGTCTAATTGGGATACTAAATTTTTAAAAAAAGGTTTTACCTTTGATGATGTATTGCTCATTCCAGCAGAAAGTCATGTATTGCCTAATGATGCAGATTTAACAACAAAATTGGCAGATAATCTGACTTTAAATATCCCAATTATAACAGCCGCCATGGATACAGTCACAGAAAGTCAAATGGCTATTGCCATTGCTCGTGCAGGTGGTCTTGGAGTAATCCATAAAAATATGTCTATTGCGCAACAGGCAGATGAAGTTCGCAAGGTAAAACGTTCTGAAAATGGTGTTATTATTGATCCATTCTTCTTGACTCCAGAACACACTATTGCTGAAGCAGATGAACTGATGGGACGTTACCGTATCAGTGGTGTTCCAGTTGTGGAGACACTTGAAAATCGTAAATTGGTTGGTATTCTAACAAACCGAGATCTTCGCTTTATTTCAGATTACAATCAGCCAATCTCAAACCATATGACTAGTGAAAATCTTGTTACTGCTCCTGTTGGTACAGATCTTGCAACAGCTGAAAGCATTCTTCAAGAACACCGAATTGAAAAACTTCCTTTGGTTGATGAAGAAGGTCGTCTTTCTGGCTTGATTACTATTAAAGATATTGAAAAAGTTATTGAGTTTCCAAATGCTGCAAAAGATGAGTTTGGTCGTCTTCTAGTTGCCGGTGCGGTAGGTGTCACTTCAGATACATTTGAACGTGCAGAGGCTCTTTTTGAAGCAGGAGCTGACGCAATTGTTATTGATACTGCCCATGGTCATTCTGCTGGTGTTCTACGTAAAATTGCTGAAATTCGTGCTCATTTCCCAGACCGTACTTTGATTGCAGGTAATATTGCAACTGCAGAAGGTGCACGTGCTCTTTATGATGCAGGTGTAGATGTTGTCAAAGTCGGTATCGGACCAGGTTCTATTTGTACCACTCGCGTGATTGCAGGGGTTGGTGTTCCACAAGTGACAGCAATCTATGATGCAGCAGCAGTTGCGCGTGAATATGGTAAAACAATCATTGCTGATGGTGGAATCAAGTACTCTGGAGATATTGTAAAAGCCCTTGCTGCAGGTGGGAATGCAGTTATGCTTGGATCAATGTTTGCTGGAACAGACGAAGCACCAGGTGAAACGGAAATCTTCCAAGGACGTAAGTTTAAGACCTACCGTGGTATGGGATCAATCGCTGCAATGAAGAAAGGTTCAAGTGACCGTTACTTCCAAGGTTCTGTCAATGAAGCAAACAAACTTGTTCCAGAAGGAATTGAAGGCCGTGTTGCCTATAAAGGAGCAGCAGCTGATATTGTCTTCCAAATGATTGGAGGTATTCGCTCTGGTATGGGTTACTGTGGTGCAGCTAACCTTAAAGAACTACACGACAATGCTCAATTTATTGAAATGTCTGGGGCTGGTCTAAAAGAAAGCCATCCTCATGATGTACAAATCACTAATGAAGCGCCAAACTACTCCATGTAAGTAGTAAAAAAGAACTCCTGATTTTCAGGAGTTCTTTTTGTTTACAATGTTGTCAATTTTGATTTACAGAAATTTTACCGTTTTGGATGTTAAAAATACTAAGATTTTCTGGTAAGTTTTGTAAGTGGTCTAAACTTGTTGTTGTAATAAAGGTTTGGATAGATTGAGAAATGGTTTCTAGTAATTTTAGTTGCCGTGTATTGTCAAGTTCGCTCATAACATCATCGAGCAAGAGTATCGGAGACTCGTTGGTAATACTTTCCATTAGCTCGATCTCTGCTAGTTTGATAGAGAGAACAAGACTACGATGTTGACCTTGGCTTCCAAAACTAGCATCCATACCATTGATATAAAAAGAAATATCATCTCGATGAGGGCCAACTCCAGTATTCTTTTTAAATAAATCTCTGGATCTGCTTTTCTCCAAAGCAATTTTAAAAGAATTTGTTAGCTGTTCTTCATCAGTGAAGTTGACAGATGATTGATAAGATATTGACAACTCTTCTAATTTATTTGAAATTTCTAAGTGTTTTTTTTGACCAAATTTCTCTAAGTCTTTAATGAATTTTATCCGATGCTTTATGACGCGACAACCATACTCTACTAACTGATCATCTAATACTGACAGAAATGTTTCATCAATCTTCTGACTAGATTTTAGGTAGGTATTTCTCTGCTTGAGTATATGGTTGTAGTTTGACAAGTCTGACAAGTAGATTGGTTTAATTTGTCCCAGTTCGATGTCTATAAATTTTCGACGGACAGAAGGTGCTCCCTTAATTAGCTGGAGATCTTCAGGTGCGAAGAGGACAACATTCATATGTCCGATGTAGTCTGATAGGCGCGCTTGTTTTAAGTGATTGACCTTAGTCACACGCCCTTTTGGCGTTAAATCAATTTCTAGAGGGATAGAGCTTGTTTTCTTCTGTAGCAAGCCAGAAAGATGGAGTTGCTCGTTATCAAAATGAATGAGATTTTTATCTGTACGAGTCCGATGACTACGTGTTAAGGCTAAAAAATAGATTGCTTCTAGAATATTGGTTTTTCCTTGTGCATTTTGACCTAGAAAGACATTTAATTTTGGATTGAAATCAATTTTTGCCTCTTTGTAGTTTCGAAAGGTTTTAATTGTTAAATGTTGGAGCCACATGGTTATCTTCCTGGAAAACGTGGAACTTGTTTGGTTTTAGGCGATGAAGAAGTTTTTTGTTTTTCTTTCTTGATACCTTTATTCATCTCTTTGACAAGTTTAGCAATTCGCTCTTTCTCAATCTTATCTGCTTGATACTCTTCTTGCTCTTTTAAACTTGGTTGTGTCAAGGTGATGTCAATCTTTAAATCAGGAATATCAATCGTATCTCCAATACGGATTTTTTTCCCACGTCTACTTTCTAACTCGCCATTAAAGTAAACTTGATGATCTATTAAAAAGGATTTGATAGCACCACCGCTTTGTATAATTCCAAGTTCTTTTAGGAGGGCTTGGAGCGTAATAAATTCTTCAAATAATTTGTATTCCATAATTCACCTCAATCTTTGGTATTATACCATATTTTCCTTGAAATAGCTGAAGGAAAGTTAGTTGAAATGAAAACGATTTTACTCTTTAAAGCTATAAAGAGAACAAGAAAAATTTTGATTTTCGTGGTATAATAGAACTCTATATGTAAGGAGGTAAGGTATGGAATTAGTGCCTGGAATTTCAGCACATTTTGTTCAATCCAAAAAGTTTAAAACAAATAAAATCACTATTCGTTTTACTGCTCCCTTATCTCTTGAGACAATAGCAGGACGCATGTTAAGTGCGAGTATGTTGGAGACGGCAAATCAAGCTTATCCCACATCACAAGCATTTCGCAGATACTTGGCAAGTTTATATGGAACAGATATTTCCACAAGTGCTTATCGTAGAGGACAGGCACATATTCTTGACTTAACATTTACTTATGTGAGGGATGATTTTTTAAGTAAAAAGAATGTCTTGACTTCTCGAATTTTGGAATTAGTAAAACAGACTTCATTTTCCCCCTTAGTTCAAGATGGTGCTTTTGAGCCAGCCTTATTTGAAATTGAAAGAAAACAGTTATTGGCTAGTTTAGCTACTGATATGGATGATTCATTTTATTTTGCTCATAAGGAGTTGGATAGCTTGTTCTTCCATGATGAGCGTCTTCAATTGAGATACAGTGATTTACGAAATAGCATTTCAAATGAGTCTCCAGAAAGTAGCTACACGTGCTTTCAGAATGCTCTGAAGAATGATCGTATTGATTTCTTTTTCTTAGGTGATTTTAATGAAGTAGAAATCACAGAATCACTGAAGTCATTATCCCTTACAGCTAGAGAGAACTGTGTTCCTATCCAATATTATCAGTCTTATTCGAATGTTCTACGAGAGGGAATGATTCAGAGGAATGTTGGGCAATCAATTTTGGAATTAGGGTATCATTCTCCTATAAAATATGGCGATGATGAGCATTTGCCCATGCTTGTGATGAATGGTTTGTTGGGTGAATTTGCACATTCGAAACTTTTTACAAACGTTCGTGAAAATGCTGGAATAGCCTACACAGTCTCTAGTCAATTGGATTTGTTTAGTGGTCTGTTAAGGATGTATGCGGGTATTGATAGAGAAAATCGAAATCAGGCTAGAAAAATGATGAATCATCAATTGCTAGATCTGAAAAAGGGTAACTTTACAGATTTTGAACTTGAACAAACAAAGGAGATGATTCGACGATCTTTGTTGATGGCTCAAGATAATCAACAGACCCTAGTTGAAAGAGTCTATTTGAATGCTCTATTGGGAAAATCAAGCTTTGACATTGATCGATTGGTGGCAAAATTAGAGAATGTTGATAAAGAAGCTGTATGTAAAGTTGCCAATGGTTTGAAGTTACAAGCGATTTACTTTATGGAAGGAGTAGAATGACAAAGGTTACTTTTGAAGAAAAATACTATCCTGCTGTAAAGGAAACAGTCTACAAAACACAATTGTCAAATGGATTGACAGTTTCTTTACTCCCTAAGCAAGATTTCAATGAGGTTTATGGGATTGTAACGGTTCAATTTGGTTCTGTAGATGCAACTTATACAAGCTTGGAAAAAGGTTTACGTCATCATCCAGCAGGAATTGCACATTTTCTTGAACATAAATTGTTTGAAAGAGAAAATTCTGAGGATATAATGGCTGCTTTTACTCGATTAGGTGCGGACAGTAACGCCTTTACAAGCTTTACTAAGACCAGCTATCTTTTTTCAACAATTGACCATCTATTAGAGAATTTAGATTTGCTAGATGAGTTAGTCGGAGATGTTCATTTTACAGAAGAGTCTGTTTTGAGGGAACAGGATATTATCCAGCAAGAACGAGAAATGTACCAAGACGATCCAGACTCACGTTTGTTTTTTGCAACATTAGCCAACCTTTATCCTGATACTCCTTTAGCGACAGATATAGTTGGAAGTGAAAAATCAATTTCTGAGATTCAAGTTTCAAATTTAAAAGAGAACTTTACAGAGTTTTACAAACCTGTCAACATGTCACTGTTTTTAGTTGGGAATATTGATGTAAAAGTTGTTGAGGAATACTTTTCGAAAAAGGGAAAGGAAGTTTCAAACCAGTTTACAGTTTCAAAAGAGCAACTCCTTTTGCAGCCTGTGAAGCAAACAGATAGTCTTCGGATGGAAGTTTCTTCACCCAAACTTGCTGTTGCGATTAGAGGTAATGTGCAAATAACAGAAGCTGAGTCTTATCGTTACAATATTTTATTGAAATTACTATTTACGATGATGTTTGGTTGGACTTCTGATCGTTTTCAAAGGTTATATGAGACTGGGAAGTTAGATGCGTCATTGTCACTTGAGGTTGAAGTCAACAGTCGCTTTCATTTTGTGATATTGACAATGGACACCAAAGAGCCTGTTTCTCTGTCACATCAATTTCGTAAAGCGATTCGTCAGTTTAGTAGTGATACGGATATTACAGAGGAACATTTAGATCTTGTTAAGAGTGAGATGTTTGGGGAATTTTTCAGTAGCATGAACTCCTTGGAATTTATTGCAACTCAATACGATCCGATGGATCGCGGAGAAACAATTTTTGATTTTCCGAAAATTTTACAGGAAATTACTTTGGAGGATGTTCTAGAGGCTGGGCATCGTTTGATTGATAATGGTGATCTAGTTGATTTTACAATCTTTCCAGCTTAAAAGATGACTAATACTAGAAAGAAGGAATGATACGTATGAGAAAAAAAACAATTGGCGAGGTTCTACGTTTAGCCAGAATTAACCAGGGATTGAGTCTGGAAGAATTACAGGAAAAAACTGAAATTCAGTTGCATTTTCTAGAAGCTATGGAGGCAGATGATTTTGATCAACTTCCTAGTACCTTCTACGCTCGTTCTTTTTTAAGAAAATATGCCTGGGCAGTAGAATTAGATGAAAGAATTGTATTAGATGCCTATGATTCAGGTAGTATGATCACTTATGAAGAGGTAGATGTCGATGAAGAAGACTTGTCTGGTCGCAGACGATCAAATAAGAAAAAAACGTCTTATCTCCCCTTGTTTTATTTCGTTCTATTTGCTTTGTCAATTTTAATTTTTGTCACTTACTATGTTTGGAACTACATCCAAACTCAGCCAAGTCCTTCTTCAGCTAACTATAGTGTTGTGAACTCAACTAGTTCAACAACCTCATCTAGTTCATCTTCTAGTAGTCAGACGTCTAGCTCGTCTTCTACTACGGAATCAACTATTACAGTGTCAGGCGAAGGAAACCGCATTGAAGCTCGGTATAAAACGAGTAAGGAAACCGCTACTGTTCAACTAGCAGTTTCAGATACAACTAGCTGGGTAAGTGTTTCAGGAAGTGAGCTGGAGGGTGGTGTGACACTATCCGCAGACAATAAGAATGCAAAAACAACAGTTTCAACTAAGAATCCCGTTACCATTACTTTAGGTGTAGTGAAGGGAGTTACTGTGACTGTGGACAATCAAACGATTGATACTTCGAAGCTGACAACTCAGACTGGAACTGTAACACTTACATTTACTACAGATTAAGGAAAAATCAATGAAAAAAGAACAAATTCCTAATGTATTAACTATTGGTAGAATTCTCTTCATACCTCTCTTTATTCTTATTTTGACTTTGGGCCATTCACAAGGCAGTCATTTGCTAGCGGCGATCATCTTTGCAGTCGCTAGTATAACGGATTATCTTGATGGCTATCTTGCTCGTAAATGGAATGTAGTCAGCAACTTTGGAAAGTTTGCTGATCCGATGGCTGATAAGCTGTTGGTTATGTCAGCTTTTATCATGTTGATTGAGTTAGGTATGGCTCCAGCTTGGGTTGTTGCTATTATCATTTGTCGTGAACTTGCGGTGACAGGCTTGCGTTTGTTGCTTGTTGAGACGGGAGGGACAGTTCTAGCAGCAGCGATGCCAGGGAAAATCAAGACCTTTAGTCAGATGTTTGCTATTATCTTTTTGCTCTTACATTGGAATTTAATTGGTCAGCTGTTGCTTTATATCGCTTTGTTTTTCACTATCTACTCTGGATATGATTATTTCAAGGGTAGCGCTCATGTATTCAAAGGGACATTTGATTCGAAATGAAATCGATTATTGAAGTAAAAAATCTGTCTTTTCGTTACAAGGAAGACCAGGATCATTATGATGTTAATAATATCTCGTTTCACGTGAAACAGGGAGAATGGCTTTCGATTGTAGGTCATAATGGGAGTGGAAAATCGACAACTATCCGTTTGATTGATGGCTTGCTTGAAGCAGAGTCTGGGGAAATCTGGATAGATGGCCAACTGCTGTCCTCTGAGAACGTTTGGGACTTACGCCGTCAAATTGGTATGGTTTTTCAAAATCCAGATAACCAATTTGTGGGGGCGACTGTTGAAGATGATGTTGCCTTTGGTTTAGAAAATCAGGGACTTCCTCGTGAAGAAATGAAGAAGAGAGTGGCTGATTCTTTGGAGTTGGTAGGGATGCTGGACTTTAAGAAGAGAGAACCAGCTCGTTTATCTGGTGGACAAAAACAGCGGGTGGCCATTGCAGGAGTTGTTGCCTTGAGGCCAGCTATTTTAATTCTAGATGAGGCTACAAGTATGTTGGACCCCGAGGGACGAAGAGAACTGATTCAGACAGTTCAAGAGATTCGAAAAGACCATCAGATGACGGTCGTCTCCATTACACATGACTTGGAAGAAGTTGCGATGAGTGACCGTGTCTTGGTCATGAAAAAAGGACAAGTGGAGTCAACCAGCAGCCCAAGAGAACTTTTTTCTCGGGGTGACCTTGACCAGATAGGGTTGGATGAACCTTTTACTAATCAATTGAGAGAATCTTTGAGAGAGACTGGTTATCAGTTGCCGGATGGCTATTTGACAGAAGGAGAGCTAGAGGACAAGTTATGGGAATTACTCTAGAAAATGTGAGCTTTACCTATCAAGAGGGAACTCCCCTATCTTCATCAGCCTTGACTGATGTTTCTTTGACGATTGAGGATGGTTCCTATACAGCTTTAGTAGGGCACACAGGCAGTGGGAAATCAACGATTTTACAGCTTTTAAATGGCCTATTGGTACCAAGTAAGGGTTCTGTTCGAGTTTTCGATACCGTCATTACCCCTACATCAACCAATAAAGAAATTCGTCAGATTCGAAAGCAAGTTGGTCTAGTGTTTCAATTTGCTGAAAATCAGATTTTCGAAGAGACTGTTTTGAAAGATGTTGCATTTGGACCGCAAAATTTTGGAGTTTCTGAGGAAGAGGCCAAGAAAATTGCGCGTGAAAAGTTAGCCTTGGTAGGTATCGATGAGTCACTCTTTGAGCGCAGTCCTTTTGAACTTTCGGGTGGCCAAATGAGACGTGTGGCTATAGCAGGTATGCTAGCCATGGAGCCAACTGTCTTGGTTTTGGATGAGCCTACAGCTGGACTAGATCCTCTGGGCAGAAAAGAACTGATGATCTTGTTTAAAAAACTCCACCTTTCTGGAATGACAATCGTTCTGGTAACGCATTTGATGGATGATGTAGCTACGTATGCTGATCAGGTCTATGTTATGGAAAAGGGGCGTTTAGTCAAAAGTGGCAAGCCGAGTGATGTTTTCCAAGATGTAGCCTCTATGGAAAAGGTGCAGTTAGGTGTGCCTAAAATAACAGCCTTTTGTAAACGTTTGGCAGATAGGGGTGTAGCTTTTAAAAAACTGCCAATCAAGATAGAGGAGTTTAAGGAGTCGCTAAATGGATAGTATGATTTTAGGGCGTTATATACCGGGGGATTCCATTATTCATCGCTTGGATCCACGTAGTAAATTGCTTGCCATGATCCTGTTAATTTTGATTGTATTTTGGGCTAATAATCCCCTCACCAATCTCATTTTGTTTATAGCGACAGGTATATTTATCGCTTTGTCAGGCGTTTCCCTCTCATTTTTCGTTCAGGGATTAAAATCCATGTTCTTTTTGATTGCTTTTACGACTCTTTTTCAGCTCTTTTTCATTTCAAGTGGAAATGTCCTATTTGAGTTTTCTTTTATAAGAATAACGGATTATGCTTTGCAACAAGCAGGAATCATTTTCTGTCGTTTTGTGTTGATTATTTTCTTTTCAACCTTGCTAACCTTAACGACCATGCCTTTGAGTCTGGCAGCCGCAGTTGAAGCTCTTTTAGCACCGCTGAAACGTGTGAAAGTTCCCGTTCATGAAATTGGTCTTATGTTATCAATGAGTTTGCGTTTTGTTCCGACCTTGATGGATGATACGACGAGAATTATGAATGCTCAAAAAGCTCGTGGAGTTGACTTTGGCGAAGGTAGCATCGTGCAAAAAGTAAAGGCTATGATTCCAATTTTAATTCCTCTTTTTGCGACGAGCTTAAAGCGTGCAGATTCATTGGCAATAGCCATGGAAGCGCGTGGTTATCAGGGAGGAAAGGGTAGAAGTCAGTATAGACAATTGAGATGGAGTCAAAAGGATACACTGGCAATTCTTGTGATTTTGGTACTGGGATGTTTCTTATTTTTCTTAAAATCTTAGCAGGTTTGTAGGATTGATAAGAAGCTCACAGTAGCAGGTTTTTAGTATAAAGGTAGGAATATGAACCGTTTTAAAAAATCAAAATATCTAATCATCGTTTTTGTCACAGTTTTGGCAGTTTCTGTTCTATTAGTGACAACCTATTCAAGCGCTATTGTGACGAAACTAGGAGATGGGATTTCCTTAGTAGATAGAATTGTTCAAAAACCCTTTCAGTGGTTTGATACTTTCAAATCGGATTTGGGACATTTGACGCAGACTTACAATGAAAATGAGAGTCTAAAAAAACAGCTCTATCAACTAGAGGTGGAGTCTAATCAATCAGAAAGTTTAAAAAATGAAAATGAACAACTACGTCAGTTGCTGGATATGAAGTCAAAATTGCAGGCAACAAAAACCATTGCAGCAGATGTGATTATGCGAGCTCCAGTATCTTGGAAACAAGAGTTAACAATTGATGCGGGAAGTTCAAAAGGAGCTTCTGAAAATATGTTGGCCATTTCAAACGGGGGTTTGATTGGTAGTGTTTCAAAGGTGGAGGATCATTCAACAACGATCAACCTATTGACAAACACCGAAAATTCAGACAAAATTTCTGTTAAAATCCTGCATGGTTCTACTGAAATTTACGGGATTATCGTTGGTTATGATAAGGAGTCAGAACTGCTTAAAATTAGCCAATTAAATAGTAACAGTGACATTAGCGCAGGAGACAAGGTGACTACAGGGGGGCTCGGAAACTTTAATGTTAAGGATATTCCTGTTGGAGAGGTTGTTGCTACAACACACAGCAGTGATTATCTAACAAAGGAAGTAACAGTCAAGTTGAGTGCTGACACCAAAAATCTTCATGTGGTAGAGTTAGTGGGGAATTAACAATGAGACTGTTAAAACAAATTGGTATTTTCTTTTTACTCCCTTTTGTTGTATTAATTGATGCACATATTGGACAATTAGCGGGATCCTTCTTCCCTCACTTTCATTTAGCAAGTCATTTTCTGTTTTTATTTCTCTTGTTTGAGACAATTGAGGTTTCAGAATATCTCTATCTAGCTTATTGCGGTATAGTGGGTTTGGTGTACGATATCTATTTTTTCCACTTGATAGGAATTGCGACACTTCTATTTATCTTAATAGGTGCTTCGCTCCATAAATTTAATAGTGTAATTTTGCTAAACCGTTGGACAAGAATGTTAACAATAGTTGTGATGAGTTTCCTATTTGATATGGGGAGCTACCTCCTTGCTCTTGCTATGGGATTGACAGTAGAATCGATGCCAGTTTTCATCGTCTATAGCCTTGTCCCATCAATGATTTTAAACTTTTTATGGATGCTTATTTTCCAATATATTTTTGAAAAATGTTATCTATAAGAAAGAAATAAAAATGTAACAAAGGCGTAATATTTATTATGTCTTTTTTTGGTATACTAGTAATGTCTTAAATAGAAGGAGTATCTACACAATATGAAGAAAAAAATCTTAGCGTCACTTTTATTAAGTACAGTATTAGTGTCTCAAGCGGCGGTATTGACAACTGTTCACGCTGAAACAACTGATGAAAAGATTGCTGCTCAAGATAGTAAGATTAGTAATTTGACATCTCAACAAAAAGAAGCTCAAAAACAAGTAGATGAAATCCAAACGCAAGTTACAGCTATCCAAACTCAACAAACGAACTTGGAAGCTGAGAACGAAACTCTACAAGCTGAATCTAAAAAACTTGAAGGAGAAATTACAGAGCTTTCTAAGAACATTGTTGCTCGTAATGAATCTTTGGAGAAACAAGCACGTAGCGCACAAACAAACGGTGCTGCAACTAGCTACATCAATACAATTGTAAACTCAAAATCAATTACAGAAGCTATTTCACGTGTTGCAGCAATGAGCGAGATTGTATCAGCTAACAACAAAATGTTGGAACAACAGAAAGCTGATAAGAAATCTATCGCTGAAAAACAGGTTGCAAATAATGAAGCAATCAACACTGTCATTGCGAACCAACAAACGCTTGCTGACGATGCACAAGCATTGACAACAAAACAAGCAGAGTTGAAAGTTGCTGAGTTAAACCTTGCTGCAGAGAAAGCTACTGCAGAAAGTGATAAAGCTACTTTATTGGAACAAAAAGCAGCAGCAGAGGCAGAAGCAAAAGCAGCAGCTGAAGCAGAAGCGGCTTATAAAGCACGTCAAACAAGCCAACAACAATCAGTTGTTGCTTCTGGAAATACAACACTTTCAGATCAAGTGCAAGCAACTTCAAGCTCTTCATCAGATGATGATTCAAGCTATACTCCAGCACCTGCTCCAACTCCAACTAGACAGCGTCCAACATATAGTACAAATGCTTCAAGTTATCCAACTGGAGAATGTACTTGGGGAGCTAAAACATTAGCACCTTGGGCTGGAGATTACTGGGGTAACGGAGCGCAGTGGGCTACAAGTGCAGCAGCTGCAGGATTCCGTACTGGATCAACTCCACAAGTTGGTGCGATTGCATGTTGGAATGACGGTGGATATGGACACGTAGCGGTTGTTACAGCAGTTTCATCATCAACTAGCATTCAAGTATCAGAATCAAACTATGGTGGAGATCGTACAATCGGTAACAAACGTGGATGGTTCAACCCAACTACAACTTCTGAAGGTTACGTAACATATATCTATCCAAACTAATGAATGAAACGAAGAGGCTCGATGTGAGTCTCTTTTATTATTTTTTTTCGAAAGCAAGGCCGAAATCTATTAAAACCACTTGAAAATATGGCTAAAATGTGATAAAATGAAACTTGTCGTGTAAACGATAATACTCATTCTTGATGAATTGTGAAACTGTTGCCCTCGGGTCGTTTTGCAAGTTGAAATCGAGGAGAGGAAAAAACAAAAAGGAGAAATACTCATGGCAGTAATTTCAATGAAACAACTTCTTGAGGCTGGTGTACACTTTGGTCACCAAACTCGCCGCTGGAACCCTAAGATGGCTAAGTACATCTTCACTGAGCGTAACGGAATCCACGTTATCGACTTGCAACAAACTGTAAAATACGCTGACCAAGCTTACGACTTTATGCGTGATGCAGCAGCTAACGATGCAGTTGTATTGTTTGTTGGTACTAAGAAACAAGCTGCTGACGCTGTTAAAGAAGAAGCAGAGCGTTCAGGTCAATACTACATCAACCACCGTTGGTTGGGTGGAACTCTTACTAACTGGGGAACTATCCAAAAACGTATTGCTCGTTTGAAAGAAATCAAACGTATGGAAGAAGAAGGAATCTTCGACGTTCTTCCTAAGAAAGAAGTTGCCCTTCTTAACAAACAACGTGCACGTCTTGAAAAATTCTTGGGTGGTATCGAAGACATGCCTCGTATCCCAGATGTAATGTACGTAGTTGACCCACATAAAGAGCAAATCGCTGTTAAAGAAGCTAAAAAACTAGGTATCCCAGTTGTAGCCATGGTTGACACAAACACTGATCCAGACGATATCGATGTAATCATCCCAGCTAACGATGACGCTATCCGCGCAGTTAAATTGATCACAGCTAAATTGGCTGACGCTATCATCGAAGGACGTCAAGGTGAAGATGCAGCAGCAGTTGAAGCAGAATTTGCAGCTTCAGAAGCTCAAGCAGATTCAATCGAAGAAATCGTTGAAGTTGTAGAAGGCGACAACGCTTAATTCATATAAATAGTAATTACCTAGGAGGGCGGGGCGTAGCCCAGCTCTCCTATTTTTTAAAAAATATAGGAGAATCAAAATGGCAGAAATTACAGCTAAACTTGTAAAAGAGTTGCGTGAAAAATCTGGTGCCGGTGTTATGGACGCTAAAAAAGCGCTTGTAGAAACAGACGGTGATATCGAAAAAGCGATTGAATTGCTTCGTGAAAAAGGTATGGCGAAAGCAGCTAAGAAAGCTGACCGCGTTGCTGCAGAAGGTTTGACTGGTGTTTATGTCAACGGTAACGTTGCAGCAGTAGTTGAAGTAAACGCTGAAACTGACTTCGTTGCGAAAAACGCTCAATTCGTTGACTTGGTAAACGCAACAGCTAAAGTAATTGCTGAAGGAAAACCAGCGAACAACGAAGAAGCTCTTGCTTTGACAATGCCTTCAGGTGAAACTCTTGAAGCTGCATATGTATCTGCAACAGCTACAATCGGTGAAAAAATCTCATTCCGTCGTTTTGCTTTGCTTGAAAAAACAGATGCACAACACTTTGGAGCATACCAACACAATGGTGGTCGTATCGGTGTTATCTCTGTTATTGAAGGTGGAGACGAAGCGCTTGCTAAACAAATCTCAATGCACATTGCTGCGATGAAACCAACAGTTCTTTCTTACAAAGAATTGGATGAGCAGTTCGTTAAAGATGAGTTGGCACAATTGAACCACGTAATTGACCAAGATAACGAAAGTCGTGCAATGGTTGGTAAACCAGCTCTTCCACACTTGAAGTATGGATCAAAAGCACAATTGTCTGATGAAGTGATTGCTCAAGCTGAAGCTGATATCAAAGCTGAGTTGGCTGCAGAAGGCAAACCAGAAAAAATCTGGGACAAAATCATCCCAGGTAAAATGGATCGCTTCATGCTTGACAACACTAAGGTTGACCAAGCATACACACTTCTTGCACAAGTCTACATCATGGACGACAGCAAGACAGTTGAAGCATACCTTGAATCAGTTAACGCTTCAGTAGTTGAGTTCGCTCGCTTTGAAGTTGGTGAAGGTATTGAGAAAGCTGCAAATGACTTTGAAGCTGAAGTTGCAGCTACAATGGCAGCAGCCTTGAATAACTAATAATAAAAAGAGGAAGCAAGTTTGCTTCCTTTTTCTTTTATTAAAAATTTAAAAAGCCCTTTAACAAGGGCTTTGTGTATTTAGGAGACTACACTTCAAATTCATAGAGTGCTGTAGACAGATAACGTTCGCCGTTATCTGGTGCTAAAGCAAGTACTTTCTTACCTGTACCTAATTTTTTGGCAACTTCGATTGCTCCATAAATGGCTGCGGCAGAAGAAATCCCAACAAGGAAACCTTCTTTTCCGCCGATCTCACGGCCAAGTGCTAGAGCATCATCTGACGTTACGCGAACGATACTGTCATAGGCCGTTGTGTCAAGTGTTTCAGGGATAAATCCAGCTGAGATACCTTGAATTTTGTGAGGTCCTGGTTTTTCCCCAGATAAGATAGCTGATTCATCTGCCTCAACTGCATAAACTTGAATGTTTGGATTTGCTGCTTTGAGTGCATGAGAAACACCTGAGATTGTTCCACCAGTACCGACACCACCCACAAAGGCATCTAGTCCATCAGAACCGAAAGCAGCTAGTATTTCAGCTCCTGTTGTTCTTTCGTGTACTTCAGGATTAGCTGGATTGTTAAACTGGAGAGGCAGAAAGCCATCGCGTTCAGCTGCGATTTCTTGGGCTTTGGCAATCGCACCTTTCATACCTTCGCTACCAGGTGTAAGGACGAGTTCAGCGCCATAGGCTTGGATAATCTTACGTCGTTCCACACTCATCGTTTCTGGCATGACGATAACAACTTTATATCCTTTAGCAGCACCAACCCATGAAAGACCGATTCCAGTATTTCCACTTGTTGCTTCAACAATAGTAGCACCGGGTTTTAGAATGCCATCCTGCTCAGCCTTTTCAATCATGCTAAGGGCAATACGGTCTTTGACTGAAGATCCTGGGTTAAAGGCCTCTAGTTTAACATAGACGTCTGCAGCACCCTCTGGAACAATATTGTTGAGTTTAACAATTGGTGTTTGTCCGATTAGTTCAGTAATATTATTGTAAATAGTCATAGATATACCTCTTTGTATAAGATGATACTAGTATAACGTGCTCTAGGCTATTTGTAAAATATAGAAATCCTATCGAAGCGATAGGATTTTTTTATATCAAAGGTCTAAGCCATTAATTTTCAATCGATTGTGATAAGCAAGTTCTAGTAAATAGGAGTAAAGGGGAAGAATATCCGTTTTCTTAGGAAATTCAAATTTGTGGTAACTAAAATGCTCATTATGTGCTTTTAGAAAGACATTCTCTAAATAAGTGATCGTAATCTCACTATCGTCTATACCTGCTCCTGCAGTTTCCATTTCAACGTTGACAATGTTCATCAAAAAGAGTGATTTAACAGACATTTTGCGACCAGTAGCGCCTTGCTTATCTGTAAAGATGATACGAATATTTGTAAAGATGATTGCGTCACGAATGAGCTTATATCCACTTTGGATTTCTTCATTCTCTAGTAGGTATTGACCATATTCTTTGATAAGAGCTTCTTTGTTTTGCTCGCTGAAGTTACCAGCAAGTCCTTGAATAAATTTCCCAAACGCCATGTATTTCTCCTTTATTTACACTAAGTTTACAGGAACTTCAACTTCTCGTAAACCTTGATCTGTTAAAGTAACCTTTCCATTAAAAAACTCTACAAGAGCAGACTTGATATTTTCTTTCTCTTCCTTATCAACATAAATTATGGTATTGATTTGATCCGTAAAGTTTGTCTCGATTTCCGTGAGTTTATGTTCTCTAAGAAAATTGCTATATTCTTGATACTGAGCGTAAGACATCTGAATGGCTATGCCAGCTTGCTCTTTGATTTCAATAATGCCTATTTCTTTGACAGCTAAGGCTACACTTCCTGCATAAGCACGAATCAAACCTCCAGCGCCTAACTTAATTCCACCAAAGTAACGAGTAACTACTACGCAGACATTGGTAAGATTATGATTTTCTAAGACACCCAGCATAGGAACTCCAGCAGTACCACTAGGCTCACCATCATCACTCGTACGCTTGATTTCACTGCGTTCCCCTACAATAAAAGCAGAGCAGTTATGGGTGGCTTTGTAGTGTTCTTTTTTGATAGCAGTGATAAAGTCACGAGCCTCTTCTTCGCTATAAACACGCTTGACATGACAGATAAATCGGGATTTTTTGATTTCTTCTTGGATTTGTCCATCCTCTTTAATTGTTCTAAATTCCATGATTTAATTGTACTAAAAAAACACCTAAAGTGCTAGATTTTTACGAATATTAAAGTATGAAAGTAAATCCAAATTATCTCGGTCGCTTGTTTACTGAGAAAGAATTAACTGAAGAAGAACGACAGGTAGCAGTGAGACTGCCAGCAATGAGAAAAGAGAAGGGGAAACTGTTTTGTCAACGTTGTAATAGTTCGATTCTAGAAGAATGGTATTTGCCTATCGGCGTCTACTATTGTAGGGAGTGTTTGCTGATGAAGCGAGTTAGGAGTGATCAAGCCTTATACTATTTTTCGCAGGAAGATTTTCCAAAGCAAGATGTTCTCAAATGGCGTGGTCAGTTAACCCCTTTTCAGGAAAAGGTATCAGAGGGGTTGGTTCGAGCAGTCGAAAAGAAAGAACCGACTTTAGTTCATGCTGTGACAGGTGCTGGAAAGACAGAGATGATCTATCAAGTTGTAGCTAAAGTGATTGATGATGGTGGTGCAGTTTGTTTGGCCAGTCCTCGAATTGATGTATGTTTAGAACTGTATAAGCGACTGCAGAATGACTTTGCTTGCGATATAGCGCTACTCCATGGCGAATCAGAGCCCTATTTTCGAACTCCCTTAGTAATTGCAACAACTCATCAGTTATTAAAATTTTATCATGCTTTTGATTTGTTGATAGTGGATGAGGTAGATGCCTTTCCTTATGTTGACAACACTATGCTTTACTATGCTGTAAAGAATAGTGTAAAGGAGGATGGATTGAGGATATTCCTTACAGCAACTTCTACAGATGAGTTAGATAGGAAGGTTCGCACAGGGGAATTAAAAAGATTAAGCTTGCCGAGACGGTTTCATGGAAATCCTTTGATTATTCCTAAACCAGTCTGGTTATCGGATTTTAATCGCTGTTTAGAGAAAAATCAATTGTCAACCAAGTTAAAGACTTATATTGAGAAACAGAGAAGAACAGGTTATCCCTTACTGATTTTTGCATCAGAGATTAAGAAAGGCGAAAAACTAAAAGAAATCTTGCAGGAGCAGTACCCGAATGAGAATATCGGCTTTGTGTCTTCTGTGACAGAAGACCGATTAGAGCAGGTGCAAGCTTTTCGAGATGGAGAACTGACAATACTAATCAGTACGACAATCTTGGAACGCGGGGTTACCTTCCCTTGTGTGGATGTTTTCGTAGTAGAAGCTAATCATCGTCTCTTTACCAAGTCTAGTTTGATTCAGATTGGAGGGCGAGTTGGGCGTAGTATGGACAGACCAACTGGTGAGTTGCTTTTCTTTCATGATGGATTAAATGCTTCCATCAAAAAGGCAATCAAGGAAATCAAGCAGATGAATAAGGAGGCAGGGTTATGAACTGTTTATTATGTGGCCAGACTACAAAAAGTGAGTTAACTTTTGGTAGTCTCTTCATTTTAAAAGATGACTGCAGTTATCTTTGCTCAGCTTGTGCTTCTAGTTTTGAGAAGATTGGTGAGAAATATTGTCCAAACTGTATGAAAGTAGGCCTGTCAAATCAGTGTCAAGATTGTAAATCTTGGTGTAAAGATGGAATTAAAGTTGATCATAAGGCAATCTTTACCTATAATCAAGCTATGAAAGACTTTTTCAGTCAATATAAGTTTGATGGTGATTTTTTGCTTAGAAAAGTGTTTGCTTCCGTTCTTGCTGAGGAGCTGAAAAAGTATAGAGGTTATCAATTTGTTGTAATTCCCCTAAGTCCTGAAAGATTGCTTGAGAGGGGGTTTAACCAAGTCGAGGGTTTGGTTGAGGCAGCAGGCTTTTCTTTTAAAGATATATTAGGAAAAAGAGAAGAGAGTGCTAGTTCTTCTAAAAGCCGTTTAGAAAGGTTGGCTACTGAAATTCCATTTTTTATTAAAGATGGAATCTCACTTCCTAAGAAGATTTTGCTGATTGATGACATCTATACAACAGGGGCAACTGTGAATCGTGTGAAACGACTTTTGGCAGAAGCAGGTGCTTTGGAAGTTAAAACTTTTTCCCTTGTAAGATGAGGAAAAAATTTGCAAAATGAAAATGAAAGCGTTATAATATAGTTAGAAAAACAAAAATGTTTAGAAAGAAGGTACTTATATGATTAAATATAGTATCCGTGGTGAAAACCTAGAAGTAACAGAAGCAATTCGTGATTATGTAGTTTCTAAACTCGAAAAGATCGAAAAGTATTTCCAACCTGAGCAGGAGTTGGATGCACGTGTGAACTTGAAAGTTTACCGTGAAAAAACAGCAAAGGTTGAAGTAACAATTCCGCTTGGGTCTATCACTCTTCGTGCTGAAGATATTTCTCAAGATATGTATGGTTCTATCGATCTTGTAACAGATAAAATTGAACGTCAGATTCGTAAAAATAAAACTAAAATCGAACGTAAGAATAAAAATAAAGTTGCGACAAGTCAACTCTTTACAGATGCTCTAGTTGAAGATGCAAATGTTGTGCAACCCAAAGTCGTTCGTTCAAAACAAATTGATTTGAAGCCAATGGATTTAGAAGAAGCGCTTCTTCAAATGGATTTATTGGGACATGATTTCTTTATCTATGTAGATGTAGAAGATCAAACAACTAATGTTTTGTATCGCCGTGAAGATGGTGAAGTCGGTTTGTTAGAAGTGAAAGAATCATAAAATAGAATTTTCAAAGTGGTTTACACCCGTGTAAACCACTTTTGTATTGCAATATTATAAAAGGTATAAATGGGGGCAGTTATGAAAGACGTGGTGATTGTTTCTGCAGTACGAACTCCAATAGGCTCCTTTGGAGGAAGTTTGAAGAATGTTTCAGCTGTTGATTTGGGAGCTTTGGTTATTAAGAGTGCTTTGGAAAGAGCCAATGTCAAACCAGAGCAGGTAGACGAAGTGATTATGGGGAATGTCCTAGGCGCAGGTTTAGGTCAAAACGTAGCTCGTCAAATGAGCGTTCATGCAGGACTCCCTGAATTTACACCAGCCTTTACTATCAACAAGGTTTGTGGTTCCGGTTTGAAGGCCGTGCAGTTGGCTGCTCAAGCGATTCGATGTGGCGATGCAGATATTATCGTAGCTGGTGGTGCAGAAAACATGAGTCAGGCGCCATACGTTTTGCCAAGTTTCCGTTGGGGTGGCCGTATGGGAGATTCAAAAGCGGTAGATACTATGATTAAGGACGGTTTGTCTGATGCCTTTAACGAATACCATATGGGGATTACAGCTGAAAATGTGGCTGAAGAATATGGTATCAGTCGAGAAGAACAAGATGCTCTTGCTTTAGAGTCACAAAAACGTGCAGTGGCGGCTATAGAATCTGGCCGCTTTAAAGAAGAGATTATTCCGGTGGTCATTCCTCAACGCAAAGGCGATCCTATCGTTTTCGATACAGATGAATATCCTAGAAAAGATGCTAGCTTAGAGAGTTTGTCTAAGCTAGATCCTGTTTTCAAAAAAGACGGTTCTGTCACAGCGGGAAATGCTTCCGGTATCAATGACGGGGCAGCGGCTGTCTTGGTCATGAGTGCTGAAAAAGCTGAAGAATTAGGACTCTCAGTGATTGCTCGCATTCGTTCGTATGCAAGTGCAGGTTTGGACCCTAAGATGATGGGATGTGGGCCGATTTATGCGACTCGCAAGGCTCTTGAAAAAGGCAATTTGACAGTTGATGATCTCGACTTGATTGAGTCAAATGAAGCCTTTGCTGCCCAGGCTTGTGTGGTTGGGAAAACACTTGGCTTTAACACAGATATTGTCAACGCCAATGGTGGCGCCATTGCTCTTGGTCACCCAATTGGGGCTTCCGGTTGCCGTATCCTAGTAACGCTGGTACATGAGATGATGAAACGTGATGCTAAAACTGGTTTAGCTACTCTCTGTATCGGAGGAGGGATGGGAACAGCCCTCATCGTTGAACGTTAGGTGTTAGTGATCTGAACACGTGGGTAGGAGGGTGATGATTCCCTCCTCTTTTTGTGTCTGAGGTTAGAGAAATGAAGGGCTTGCATCTTTTAAAAGGTCGCTTTTTAAGGGTTTTTGTGATATAATAATGCGCAAGAGGTTTAGAATGAAAAAAAATAATTTAATCCCGTTTTCTGCAGTCTTGCTAGGAATTGCAACTTTCGGAATCTTAACTTTGCTGATTATTTTTTCACATAATCTTGCTGTAACAATCAGTGTCTTGTTTTTATTTGTACTTCTTTATCTGCTTTTATTTGTCTGGCAAAAAAAACAGTATGAAAAGAGCGAAATTGAACAAATCCAATACGTAAATCATCAAGCTGAAGATAGTTTAAACACGCTGCTCGAACAAATGCCGGTTGGTGTTCTGAAATTAGACCTATCTACTGGCGAAGTGGAATGGTTTAATCCTTATGCTGAGTTGATTTTGACTACTGAAGAAGGCGAAATTGATGTTGAATTGATTCAAACCATCATCAAAGCTTCGGTGGGGAACCCAGGTTCTTACGCTACCTTGGGGGAAACACGCTATGCCGTTCATATGGACAAGGCTTCGGGTGTCCTGTATTTCTTTGACGTTTCAGGGGAATATGAAGCAACTGTTGAATTGGTAACGAGTCGACCAGTGATTGGGGTCATCTCGGTCGATAACTACGATGATCTAGAAGATGCAACTTCGGATTCGGATATCAGTCATATCAATAGTTTTGTGGCCAACTTTGTATCGGAGTTTGCGGAGAAGTATGCCATGTTTTCTCGGCGAGTGGGGATGGATCGGTTTTATCTATTTACTGATTATACCGTGCTTGAGGAATTGATGAATGATAAGTTCTCTGTCATTGATGTTTTCCGCGAAGAGTCGAAACAGAGACAATTGCCCTTGACTTTAAGTATGGGATTTTCTTATGGTGATGGAAATCATGATGAGATAGGAAAAGTTGCTCTCCTAAACTTGAACCTAGCCGAGGTTCGTGGTGGTGACCAGGTAGTTGTCAAGGAAAATGATGAAACCAAGAACCCAGTCTATTTTGGTGGTGGTTCCGCAGCCTCTGTTAAGAGAACAAGAACACGTACTAGAGCCATGATGACAGCTATTTCAGATAAAATTCGAAGTGTAGATCAAGTCTTTGTAGTTGGTCACAAGAATCTAGATATGGATGCTTTGGGCTCAGCGGTTGGTATGCAGTTGTTTGCGAGCAATATTACAGAAGACAGTTATGCAGTCTACGATGCAGATCAAATGTCGCCAGATATCGAGCGGGCTATCAACTTCTTGGAAAAAGAGGGTGTCACCAAGCTCTTGCCTCTGTCTGATGCGATGAGGCTAGTTACAAAGCGCTCTTTGTTGATTCTAGTGGATCATTCCAAGACAGCTTTGACCTTGTCCAAAGGTTTTTATGATCTATTCACGCAAACCATTGTCATTGACCATCATCGACGTGATCAGGATTTCCCTGAGAATGCAGTCATCACCTATATTGAAAGTGGGGCAAGTAGTGCCAGTGAGTTGGTCACAGAATTGATTCAGTTCCAAAATTCTAAGAAAAATCGTTTGAGTCGTATGCAGGCCAGTGTTTTGATGGCTGGTATGATGCTGGATACCAAGAATTTCACATCTCGCGTGACGAGCCGAACCTTTGATGTGGCTAGCTATCTGAGAACACGGGGAAGTGACAGTATTGCTATCCAGGAGATTGCTGCGACAGATTTTGAAGAGTACCGTGAGGTAAATGAACTCATTTTACAAGGTCGTAAGTTAGGTTCAGATATCTTGATTGCCCAAGCTAAGGACTCAATGTCTTATGACACAGTTGTTATCAGTAAAGCTGCCGATGCTATGTTAGCTATGTCTGGTATTGAAGCCAGCTTCGTTCTAGCAAAAAATACACAAGGATTTATCTCTATCTCGGCTCGAAGTCGTAGTAAAATCAATGTGCAACGCATTATGGAAGAGTTGGGTGGTGGAGGTCACTTTAATCTAGCTGCCGCGCAAATCGAGGATATGAGTTTGTCGGAAGCAGGAGAAAAATTGACTCAACTAATCTTGGAAGAACTAAAGGAAAAGGAGAAAGAAGAATGAAAGTAATCTTTTTAGTAGATGTTAAAGGAAAAGGGAAGAAAGGCGAAATTAAGGAAGTACCAACTGGCTACGCTCAAAACTTCCTGATTAAAAAGAATTTGGCCAAGGAAGCAACTGCTCAAGCAGTGGGTGAGTGGCGTGGAAAACAAAAATCAGAAGAAAAGGCTCATGCTGAAATGATTGCTGAAGCAAAAGCCATCAAGGCTAAGCTTGAGGCAGAAGAAACAGTTGTAGAGTTTGTTGAAAAGGTTGGACCAGATGGCCGTACATTTGGTTCCATCACTAACAAGAAAATTGCAGAAGAATTGCAAAAGCAGTTTGGTATTAAGATTGATAAACGCAATATTCAAGTGCAAGCACCAATTCGAGCAGTAGGTTTGATTGATGTACCAGTGAAGATCTATCAAGATGTTACAAGTGTCATCAATCTTCGTGTAAAAGAAGGTTAAGTTTACAACTTCTTGACAAGATTGTAAAAGGAAGGAAAGTCGGATGGCAGAAGTAGAGGAACTGCGAGTTCAACCTCAGGATATTTTAGCAGAACAATCTGTTCTGGGGGCTATTTTTATAGATGAGAGTAAGCTCGTTTTTGTCCGAGAATACATTGATTCTCGCGACTTCTTTAAGTATGCTCATCGGTTGATTTTCCAAGCGATGGTAGACTTGTCGGATCGTGGGGAAGCGATTGATGCGACGACGGTTCGAACGATTTTGGATAGCCAAGGGGATCTCCAAAATATTGGTGGCTTGTCTTACCTTGTTGAAATTGTCAACTCTGTACCAACTTCAGCCAATGCGGAGTATTATGCTAAAATTGTTGCCGAAAAGGCTATGCTACGTCGCTTGATTTCCAAGTTGACAGAGTCTGTCAACCAAGCCTATGAAGCTTCTAAGCCTGCAGATGAAATCATCGCTCAAGCAGAAAAGGGACTCATTGATGTCAGTGAAAACGCCAATCGCAGTGGTTTCAAGAATATTCGAGATATTCTGAATATCAACTTTGGGAACCTAGAAGTTCGGTCACAACAAACAACGGATATCACAGGTATTGCTACAGGCTATCGTGATTTGGACCATATGACGACAGGTCTCCACGAGGAGGAGTTAATTATTCTAGCGGCGCGACCAGCGGTTGGTAAGACAGCCTTTGCTTTAAACATTGCGCAGAACATCGGGACTAAGTTGGACAAGACGGTTGCCATCTTTTCACTGGAAATGGGTGCGGAAAGTCTAGTAGACCGTATGTTGGCGGCCGAAGGATTAGTGGAGTCCCATTCTATCCGTACAGGTCAATTGACTGATGAGGAGTGGCAAAAGTATACCATTGCTCAAGGGAACCTAGCTAACGCGAGTATCTATATCGATGATACGCCAGGGATTCGAATCACGGAAATTCGTTCGCGCTCACGTAAACTGGCTCAAGAAACAGGTAATCTAGGCTTGATTTTGATCGACTACCTACAGCTTATCACAGGGACTGGTCGTGAGAACCGCCAACAAGAAGTCTCTGAAATTTCTCGTCAGTTAAAAATTCTAGCTAAGGAGCTAAAGGTTCCAGTAATTGCTCTCAGTCAGTTATCTCGTGGAGTTGAACAGCGTCAGGATAAGAGACCAGTCTTGTCTGATATTCGTGAATCGGGTTCTATCGAGCAGGATGCGGATATCGTAGCCTTTCTATACCGTGACGACTACTACGGTCGTGCGGGTGAAGAAGAGGAAGGAATTCCAAATAACAAGGTTGAGGTTATCATCGAGAAAAACCGTAGTGGAGCTCGTGGAACGGTGGAATTGATTTTCCAAAAAGAATACAATAAATTTTCAAGTATCTCAAAGAGGGAGGCATAAGATGTCAGATGCATTTACAGATGTAGCCAAGATGAAAAAAATCAAAGAAGAAATCAAGGCACATGAGGGACAAGTCGTTGAAATGACTTTGGAGAATGGCCGTAAGCGCCAAAAAAATAGATTGGGTAAGCTAATTGAGGTTTATCCATCTCTATTTATCGTTGAATTTGGGGATGTTGAAGGAGACAAACAAGCCAATGTCTACGTTGAATCCTTCACCTACTCAGATATCTTGACAGAAAAGAATTTGATTCGCTATCTAGACTAAGAATCCTAAAATGAAGTGAGCTTTGCTCACTTTTTTCTTTTTCTCCCGAATAGTATAAACGAGGGGAACCTCGGAAATTTATATTATTAAGGAGAATGAATGACGTTTTTAAAATCAGGAGTTAAGAAGAGTAGCTGTACTCAGTTGAGTGTAGGGCTGGCTACTTTGTTTGTTACAAGTACCTTTTTGTTTGGTGGGGAATCAGTTCAGGCCGACAGTGTAGCGCGTGGAGATGACTATCCGCTTCACTACAAAAATGGTAGTGTTGAAATCGATCAGTGGCGGATGTATTCTCGCCAGTGTACCTCCTTTGCGGCCTTTCGTTTGAGTAGTGTAAATGGCTTTGAGATTCCTCCTGCTTACGGAAATGCGAATGAATGGGGACATCGTGCAAGGCGAGAAGGCTACCGTGTGGATACTAAGCCAGAAGTTGGGGCTATTGCCTGGTCGACAGAAGGTTATTATGGGCACGTGGCCTGGGTATCAAATGTATCAGGGGATACGATTGAAATTGAAGAGTATAACTATGGGGTTCGAGAAAAGTATAACCGTCGAAAAGTCAAGGCTAGTTCGATGACAGGTTTTATTCATTTCAAGGATTTATCTACTAGCCATAGTGCGGGTGAGAATGCTCGTAGCTCAGAGCTTCCGTCTAGTGGGACAATGGTATTCACGGGGAAATCGCCTATTATGGACCAACCATCAAGTACAGGACAGGTTATTGACTACTATTATGCTGGTGAGAGTGTAAGCTATGACCAGGTTATTGAAAAGGATGGATATAAGTGGCTCGGCTATCTATCCTACAGTGGTGCTAGAAGATATGTGCAGTATGCAGAGTTAATCAATACAGTGAAAGGCTGGAAAAAAGAAGGAGGGAGTTGGTATTACCGAGAGAATGGTAAGCTAGCGACAGGATGGAAAAAAGTTAATGGCAATTGGTATCATTTAAAAGAAAATGGGGCCATGTCAACTGGCTGGATTAAGGATGACTCTCACTGGTATTATCTAAAGGCTTCGGGTGAGATGCAGACGGGATGGGTTAAAGACAAGGGAACTTGGTATTACTTAGAGGAATCTGGTCGGATGAAAGCTAGTCAATGGTTCCAAGTCTTGGGTAAACATTACTATGTCGATGCTTCGGGAGCCTTAGCTGTTAATACGATTATTGATGGCTACAGACTAGACAGTGATGGGGTAAGAATAGGAAGTGTTTCTTAAACATTATACAAGCTTTCTTCTTGTTGATAAAATTTTAAAAGCTATAACAAACTAGTTGACGTTCGTTAAGGAATATAATATAATAACATCGAAAACTAAAAAGGGGCATCATCTAATGGACAAGAAGAAAGTTATTTTAACAAGTTTAGCAAGTGCAGCTGTATTGGGTGCTAGTGTACTCGTTTCACAGCCTTCAGTAGTTAAGGCAAATGAAGGGAAAGCAGAAGAGCAGGCAGTTGCTCCTGCACAACCACAAGCTGGAACAGAAGGGGAGAGCGGTGCTCAAACTGAAAAGGGATCAGAAAACGCTAGTCCAGCTAATCCTGGTGCGACAAATCCAGCTAAGATGACCAAAGAAGAGTTGATGAAGGCTTTGGATGAACTTGAGGAACAGGCTATTAGTGATATTGAGGATAAGGAAGCAATTGAGGACAAAGAGGCTGCAACTGAAGCTGTGAAGGAATATATCGGTAAGATGTATATTTCAGACACTCTTGAGTCTGGAGAGCTCAGCCTAGATAATATCATCGCTGAATTGCCAGAAGGTGCAGAAGATAAGGCTGTGGTAACAGGTCCTGAAGCTCAAACTAATAAAAAATTATCTACTGAGGAGAAGGCTCTACTAGACCAGGCTGAAAAAGATGCTAAAGAACAAGTTTCTCAAGCGACGGATGCTCTGGTTCAAGCCCTAGAATCTCTTGAAAATGCTGTAATTGAAGATATTAAAAAAGACGCTTCAGTCACCGATAAAGAAACGGCCATCAAAGAAGCCAAAGAAGAGATCGGTAAAGAAGACCTTTTGAAGGCTATCGCAGATGAGGATTTGGAGATTGGTGATGTTATTGTAGACTGGCCAGCAGATACGAGCGAGCACAAAACAGTAGTTGAACCTGTATCAGAATTCACAGATGAAGACCAAGCTAAGTTAGACGAAGCTGATAAAGAGGCCCAGGTTGATGCAGCTAAAGTTCGCTCAGATTTAATCGCTACCCTAGAAAAAATTGAAAGAGAGACAATCGACGACATCAACAAAGATGCCACTATCACTGATAAGGAAGCAGCAATCAAGGCGGCTAAAGAAGTGATTGGCAAAGATGCCATCTTGAAAGCCATCGAAGATGGCGACATTGATGCCTCAGACTTATTGGCAGATTTCTTGGCAGAAGACAGTGAACAAGTAACACCGGCCGAATCAAAAACTCAATCTCAACTTTCAAGCAAAGACCAAGCCAAACTTGCTGCAGCAGATAAGGAAGCAGTAGAAGAAGCTAAGAAAGAAGAAGAGGCTAAGCAAGCAGCGGAAGAAAAAGCTCACAGCGAATTGCTTTCAACGCTTGAAGGTATCGAAAAATCAACCATCGACGACATCAACAAAGATGCTACTATCACTGATAAGGAAGCGGCGATTAAAGCAGCTAAAGAAGTGATTGGCAAGGAAGCTATCTTGAAAGCCATTGAAGAAGGTGACATTGAAGCGTCCGACTTGTTGGCAGATTTCTTGGCAGAAGACAGCGATCAGGTAACACCAGCCGAAGCAAAAACTCAATCTCAACTTTCAAGCCAAGACCAAGCTAAATTCGCTACAGCCGACAAGGAAGCAGCGGAAGAAGCAGCAAAAGTTCGAACAGAATTGCTTTCAACTCTTGAAGGTATCGAAAAATCCACCATTGACGACATCAACAAAGATGCCACTATCACTGATAAGGAAGCAGCGATCAAGGCAGCTAAAGAAGTGATTGGCAAGGATGCTATCTTGAAAGCTATCGAAGATGGAGATATCGAAGCGTCCGACTTACTGGCAGATTTCTTGGCAGAAGACAGCGATCAGGTAACACGAGCCGAAGCAAAAACTCAATCTCAACTTTCAAGCCAAGACCAAGCTAAACTGGCTACAGCGGACAAGGAAGCAGCTGAGGAAGCCAAGAAAGAGGAAGAAGCTAAGCAAGCTGCGGAAGACAAAGCTCACAGCGAATTACTTTCAACTCTTGAAGGCATCGAAAAATCAACCATCGATGATATCAACAAGGATGCCTCTATTACCGATAAGGAAGCAGCGATCAAGGCAGCTAAAGAAGTGATTGGCAAGGATGCT
>NZ_LAYF01000020.1:0-251 GCF_001588645.1 Streptococcus oralis
GCAGCTAAAGAAGTGATTGGCAAGGATGCTATCTTGAAAGCCATCGAAGAGGGTGAGCTCGACGCCTCAGAATTGTTAGCAGACTTCTTGGCAGAGGATAGCGATCAGGTAAGTCCAGCTGAAGCGAAAACTAAATCTCAACTTTCTGGTCAAGATCAAGCTAAACTGGCTGCAGCTGACAAGGAAGCGGCGGAAGAAGCAGCAAAAGTTCGCTCAGATTTAATCGCTACCTTAGAAAAAATTGAAAAATC
>NZ_LAYF01000021.1:0-17315 GCF_001588645.1 Streptococcus oralis
AACCATTCGAAACAACACAGCTCTAAAACGTACGGTAGGACCTTTTAGGGTCTTAATTAGTTTTGGAACCATTCGAAACAACACAGCTCTAAAACGCTATTACAAGGTCAGGTTTTGGTAATTTGGTTTTGGAACCATTCGAAACAACACAGCTCTAAAACATGTCAATAAGGTCGTCGCGGTCAATTGATGTTTTGGAACCATTCGAAACAACACAGCTCTAAAACGTATTTGTAAAGCCGTTCAATTTCCCAGTAGTTTTGGAACCATTCGAAACAACACAGCTCTAAAACAGCCGCCTGTAGGCCTCGCTTCATCGATTGGTTTTGGAACCATTCGAAACAACACAGCTCTAAAACGCGAAGTTCTAAATATATCGCCTAGAGCTTGTTTTGGAACCATTCGAAACAACACAGCTCTAAAACCGACATGGCCGAAGCGATGAAGTATGTCGCGTTTTGGAACCATTCGAAACAACACAGCTCTAAAACAGAAGTACACCAGATTTTTTCAACTCAGCGGTTTTGGAACCATTCGAAACAACACAGCTCTAAAACAAACACATTCATCTTCTGAAGTGGTTTTGCGTTTTGGAACCATTCGAAACAACACAGCTCTAAAACTTGGTGTCTCAGCAGGAACTGTCGGTGTCTGTTTTGGAACCATTCGAAACAACACAGCTCTAAAACACAGTTTTTTGAGGCTTCATTACGGTTTTAGTTTTGGAACCATTCGAAACAACACAGCTCTAAAACCTCGTGGAAAAATTTTTCTTACGAAATTTCGTAATCGCGCCATTCGTCCCAGCTAGACTTCAGTTCGTCAGGTTCCAATT
Organism: Streptococcus oralis; assembly: GCF_001588645.1. Taxonomy (GTDB): domain Bacteria; phylum Bacillota; class Bacilli; order Lactobacillales; family Streptococcaceae; genus Streptococcus; species Streptococcus oralis_AB. The sequence goes on from NZ_LAYF01000021.1 coordinate 836, forward strand.
GTTACTCTTATTATACCATATTTTCAGGGTTCAAGAAATAGTCTTGATCCAGCACATATTGCGGGAAATCATAGACTTTTCGAGGTTCAACAAATAAGACTCTCAGTTGATTGAGTTGGATATACTCTATCAGATTTACTAACTCATCCTCTGATAGATAGGCGGTCGCATTGATGAAAACAAGGAGTTTCTTTTTGGAAAGATATTTAAAAACTTGGACAATTTCTAACATTTTTTCGAAAGGTGTATCACTCAGAGTTTCAACTTTGACTCCTAACGCATCAATCAACTCTAGGATGGTAATTTCATCGTATTCCAGGTCTAGTTCATTTTCTAAGCACTCAAATGCCAGCAATTCTGTAATCGTAGCAACTAGCTTTTCAATCATGGATTTGACTTCTGGTTTGTCATTGAGTTGATTTTCAAGATCTGCATGTATCAGCTTGAGCATGGCAGGTGAGTTTAGATTGTATCCTAAGACATCCGTTATCACTAGTAACTCGGCCTCTTTCATAGCTTTTAGATTTCTATCAAACAACTTTAACTCTCCATCATCAGTGTACTGGTAGAACTGCTTGACGATAGTCGAAAAGGTAAACTGGTCTTCCAGGACTAAAAAGGTTGCATTTTCAATAGCCAATGGTTCATCCAATAATGGGAAATTAATCTTCATCTCCAGGCTCCTCTCCTAGAAAAACTAAACGTGCGTCGGAGTTTGCTACGCTGGTATTTCGCTCGCCATTTAAGTAAATCATACGAGAAAACTGCTTTTCTGTAACGGTTAAGAGAGTAATGTTTCCTTTTTTAGGATTATGAGTCTTGAGTCGCTCAATCATGGCGTTATTAGCAGAGTTGTTGAGCAAGAGCTTGCTATAGATGGAGAATTGGTGCATAATAAATCCCTCATCTATGAGGAACTTGCGAAATTTCCGATAGGCCTTGCGTTCCTCTACGGTATCAACGGGCATATCAAACATTAAAATCATACGCATATATCGATAACTCATATCCTAAACTCAGGAACTCCTTTCTCTGGTTGATTGAGAGCTTGGATAACTTTCTTAGTATAGTCGCTGACGATATTGGACAGGTACATATCTTTGCCATTGTAGTGGAAGGTGTCTGAGAAAATAGTAAAAAGCTCTCGTTTGATTTTGACAAAAGAACTGTTTCGATTTTCATAGACGATTCTGTCAATAATCGGACGGAAAGGCTCCATAATATCGCTAGCGAGGTTGAATTGATTAAACTGATTAGCATGTTTCAATCCAAACTGAGTCATACAACCAGACAACACAATTTCACGCGCAAACATACTCAAAATTAAGGTGTAACCATAGTCCAAGGCAGCATTGACATCATTATCTTGTTCACGGCTAAAATCGTTTCCAAACAAGGTGTTAAAATAAATCCGAGCAGCATGACCCTCACGATTGCTAGGATCAAATAAATCCAACCCATGATAGAGATCGATGACTGACTGGCTCTTTTCCAGAAAACCACAACTCCCCAGATAAAAAGCCTGATTGAGAATCTTTTGTGCAATGATGGTTGTCCAGATTTCCGCCTTTACATCTTCATTCCAAGCAATTTGCCGAGAGAGTTGCAAACTGGAATCGTGCCGACCGTAGTAGGGCATTAGGTATGCCGTTGGCAAGCGTTTGTCATCACAAAAGATGACTAGAATATTTTCATCCACCAAACGTTTAATCAGCATAGTGGAGAGAACGATATCCGTCGTCTCTAAAAGTAGGATGTCCACCTCGGACAGGTGAATCAACTCTGTCCGAGAGGCATCTTTAAAAATCAAGTGATTGTTCTTGTAGGAGAGCTTAGAGTGCGTATTGACAACAACGGTTCTCCATCCCATTAGTCTTCTCCCAGTTTGCTTAAGTCAATCCGAGTCTCATAAAGACCAGTGATGGATTGGTGGATGAGGGTGGTATCTAAAAATTGTGAATTTGGCTTATATCTTACACTTGATTGACTAATTTCAACACCAAGGAATTTAAAGGCTCCAGGAGCTCCAAATGAGGTGAGTTTCAAGAGCGAGATAAAGGATTCGCTTAACTGATAAATATCGTTATCGGCTTGCTCAAATGCTTGGTGTAATAATGACTCAACATTTGGTTTTTGGATGTATTTTTTAGATAAAGAAATGATTATTGTTAGTAATTCTTTAAATTCATTTTGATGTGCTTCTACATACTGTTTATGAATTGGTTCACTAAATTTATTAATTCGCTGTGCGTGGTAAAGCAAAGCGGTGAAATGGTAAGGTAAAATCAATTCGTTACCTTTTTGCAACTCAATAGAGCTTGCTAATAATCTTCGTTGTCCACCATTGAACTCAAAGAGACTATACTTAGGTAGTTTTATAATAAGATTAGGATTGATATTTTTATATCCACATTCTTCAAGGTAGGCGATTGGATTTGCTTCAAATTTCTTTTTATCTTGAATGGTTATTCCAACCATCTCTTTGATTCTCTTTAATTTTTTGGTCTTTCCTTTTTCAATATCTGCTATAACAAGAACTGAATAAGCGATTGTAGGTCTTGCATAGCCACCATACTTTTCAGGTGATAGACCAGATTTGATAGGGATTAGTTTACTTGCGTCAACTACTTTTTCCTTGGACACAATATTGTTATCAAACAGACCACCATTTTGTCCAACGGTTTGTTCTTCTGTCTTCTTAACAATATTCACCTGTGGATAGGAAAGTACTTTTTTGATGGTTGCGAAATCTTTTTCCTTATTCCAAGCGATTTCTCCAGTATCCTTGGAGTATTCGATATTCTCTCTTTTTACGATAGTTCCGTCTGCGTAATGCACCTCTTCTTTGAAGAAGTTCAACAAGTTTGAGTAGAAGAAATATTTTTCAGTTGCTTTTTCAATGTCTTTAGGGTCTTTGGATCTTGAGATGTATCTCTTAAGATCGTTCTTTTGATAGTCACCATAGACGAATTCAGGCTCTAGTTTAGGATATTTCTTAAGGATAGCCTTAGCAACCACTGCATTTAAATAGGCATCATGCGCGTGGTGGTAGTCATTGATCTCCCGCACCTTGTATAACCTAAATTCTTTACGGAAGTTGGAAACCAGGTTGGATTTCAAAGTGATGATTTTGACATTACGGTTCTTCTTATCCTTCTCAGTCACTTCTTTATTGAAACGGGCATCCAAAATCTGTGCAACATGTTTTGTGATTTGACGTGTTTCAACTAACTGGCGTTTGATAAAGCCAACTTTATCAAGCTCATTTAGCCCGTCTCGCTCTCGCTCTGCTTTGGTTAGATTATTAAATTTACGTTCTGAAATCAATTTAGAATCCAATAATTGTTGCCAAAAGGCTTTTCTTTTTTGAACGACTTCTAGGCTAGGAACATTATCGGATTTCCCACGATTATCCTTTGAACTAGTTAAGACACGGTTATCAAGCGAATCATCCTTGATAAAGGCCTGTGGGACGATATGGTCAATGTCATAGCTGCTCAGTTGGTTGATGTCAAGAGGTTTCCCAGTATACATATCCCTCCCATTTTGGAGATAGTAGAGGAAGAGACGGTCATTTTGAAGTTGAATATTATCTGTAGGATGTTCTTTTAATATATTTGAATCAAGCCCAGGTGCTAAATTTTTTAGTGCATCTTCAATGCGCTTATATCTTTGTTGAGAATTCTTTTTACCCTTGGTAGTTGTCTGATTTTCTCGTGCCATCTCAATCACAATGGACTCGGGAGCATGGCCCATAACCTTGACAAGTTCATCAACAATCTTGATACTTTGTAAAATTCCCTTTTTAATGGCAGGGCTTCCTGGGAGTTCTTGGACGACTTGCTTCACATCATCTGTCTTGCCAACCACTTGTGCTTTTTGGATAATTTCTTTGAAGGAAAGTCCGTCATCGTTGATTAACTGCATAAAGTTGCGATTGATTTTACCGTCATCAATCAGATAATCAAGAATCGTTTTGCCAGTTTGTTTATCACAGATACCGTTAATCAGCTTGGCAGAGAGTTTCCCCCAACCAGTATAATGTCGACGAGTTAGTGCCTTGATGACTTTCTCATCAAAGAGAGAGTCGTATTGAGCAAGACGTTGCTTGATCATCTCACGATCTTCAAAGATAGTTAGCGTGTGGACGATATTCTCAAGAATTGCTTCATTCTTAGGGTCATCCATAAACTCTTTATCCTTGATAATCTTGAGTAAATCATGATAAGTAGAAAGACTAGCGTTAAATTGTTTTTCAATTCCTTTTAGTTCGATTCCATCGTAGCCATCAACATTGTGTAGATAATGAATGATGTCTTTTTCACTTACTTTTCTTTTATCCTCGGCTTTAAAAAATGTATAAAAAATATCTTTCTTTTGCTTTTTGTCTAAAAACTGATACCTTGTTAAACCTTCTGCAATAAATTTTACTTTTGTTAATTCATTATAGACAGCAAATGTTTCATACAAGAGACTGTGCTTAGGCAAAACTTTTTCCTCTGGTAAATACAAGTCATAGTTAGTCATCTTATTGATGAAGTCTTCCGCAGAGCTTGCTTTATCAACAATTTCTTCAAGATTCCAAGGTCTTATTGCTTGGTCAGAATTTCGAGTAAGCCAAGCAAAATCACGATTGCCACGAGCCAATGGGCCAACGTAGTAAGGAATACGGAAAGTTAAGATTTTCTCTATCTTTTCTTTATTGTCCTTCAGAAATGGATAATATTCTCCTTGCCGACGGAGAATGGCATTCATTTCTTGAAGGTGAATTTGATGAGGAATAGAACCATTATCAAAGGTGCGTTGTTTTCTCAAAAAATCTTCACGTTCGATTTTATCAAGGAAATAATCTGTTCCTTCGAATTTAGAGAGAAGATTTTTGATATATTTGTAAAATGTTTCTTGAGTGGTCTTGCCATCGATATATCCAGCATACCCATCTTTAGATTGGTCAGAAAAAACTTCATCATATTTTTCTGGAAGATTGTTTTTGATGAATTGTTTTAAAGCTGCCAAGTCTTCTTCATGTTCTTTGAATCGTATGACCATTTTTGTTGATAAAGGCGCATGTGGTGATTCGTCTGAAACGATACCTGCTAATAAGATACCATCACTTAGATTTTTCACTGCAGAAAAGAGTTCGATGAAATTTTCTCCGATTAGTACAAGGAGATTTCCAAGATCTTCTTCATAGCTCTCTGATGATATTTGTAATTTAGCATCGTTCTCTAAGCTAAAATTTGTTTTAAAATTAGGTGTCAATCCTAGAGCTAGTCCAATTAAATTACCAAATAAGGTATTCTTCTTTTCACTCGGGTAGTTCTTAAGAAGTTGTTCCTGTTTTTCGGACTTAGGGATTTTAGCAGTTAGAATTTCTGTGACATTCAGTTTGATTTTGGAAAGGGAGGTTTCTTGAACATTATCAAATTCTTCAACGAATTTTTCAAACAGTCCTTGTATGTCATTATTTTGAACTTTAAACTTGGGATCATCAATCAAAAAATGTCCGCGGTATTTAATCATGTGAGCAAGAGCTAGATAGATCAAACGCAAATCTGCTTTTTCATTTGCCTCGGCCAGTTGCTTTCTCAAATGATAGATAGTTGGAAATTGCTTATGGTATTCTTTTTCTTCTGCCAAGGTAGCAAAAATAGGATACTTACTACCTCGCTTATCGTCAGGAACTAAAAAGGAGTCCTCTAATCGATGAAAGAAACTACTATCCACCTTGTTCATTTCCTCAGTAAAAATTTCTTGAAGATAGCGAAGACGATTTTTCCGACGGGTATAGCGACGACGTGCAGTTCGTTTGAGGCGTCTATCCTCAGCAGTAGTCCCCTCATCAAATAATAAAGCTCCGATGAGATTTTTCTTGATAAAGTGTTTATCAGTATTACCCAGAACTTTCATCTTTTTCGATGGTACCTTATAGTCATCTGTAATGACGGCCCATCCAACGCTGTTAGTTCCGATATCGAGTCCAATAGAGTAAGGTTTATTGCTCATTTAGTCTTCTCCTTTGAGTTATACTCTTTAAGTTCTTATTAGTGAACGCTAATATATTAACTTTAACTAAATTATATATCTTTTGACTATTAAAATCAAGAAATTGTAAAACGTTTTCATTGTGTAAATTTTTAAATCGTTATAAAATGAAATGTTATTCTATTTCATATAGATTCCTTCTTGCAATTTTTAAAAGAATAGTATACAATACAATTGTTGGAACTATTCGAAACAACACAGCAAGTTAAAATAAGGCTTTGTCCGTACACAACTTGAAAAGTGAGCACCGATTCGGTTGCTAATAAGTCATCTGCAAAGATGGCTTTTTTTATTGCAAGCTTCAACAAAAAAGCCCTTAATTAAGAGCTTTGTTTTTATTCTATTCCCCCCCAGCTAACTCTTTCCCAAGTTGGATGAGGTAGTCTTTCAAGTCGTCTTTGACTTGTGGATGTTTGAGAGCGTAGTCGATGGAGGTTTTCATAAAGCCAAACTTGTCTCCGACATCGTAACGAGCCCCCTTGAACTCACGAGCAAATACACGTTGTGTTTTATTGAGGGTGTCGATTGCATCTGTCAGCTGAATTTCATTTCCTGCACCTGGAGCTTGGTTTTCGAGGATTTGGAAGATTTCAGGTGTGAGGAGGTAGCGTCCAATAATAGCAAGGTCGCTAGGAGCATCCTCTGGTGCTGGTTTTTCAACAAAGGTTTCAACACTGTAAAGACCATCTTTTCCTTCGCCTTGCGGAGCAATAACCCCGTAAGCAGATACTTCGTCATGAGGGACTGGCATGACAGCGATAGTAGACGCGTGGGTACGCTCGTAGTCATCCATGAGTTGTTTGGTAAGTGGAACAGCCTTTTCGTCTGTGATATCCATCAAGTCATCACCAAGCATAACGACAAAAGGTTCATTTCCAACGAAAGCCTTGGCTTGCAAAACAGCATCTCCGAGACCACGTGGATGCGTTTGGCGGATAAAATGCAGGCGCATGCCAGTTGTTTCATCAACTAGCTTCAGAAGATCTGTTTTCCCTTTTTCTTTGAGGTTGTATTCCAATTCAAAGTTTGAGTCGAAGTGGTCCTCAATGGAACGTTTTGACTTACCTGTAACAACCAAGATATCTTCGATACCAGATTTGAGAGCTTCTTCAACGATAAACTGGATAGTTGGCTTGTCTACGATTGGCAACATTTCCTTGGCCAAGGCCTTAGTTGCTGGGAGGAAGCGAGTTCCCAATCCAGCGGCTGGGATGACTGCTTTTCTGACTTTTTGTTTCATAAATGTTCCTTTCTATAAGGGTCTAAGACCATTCGTTTTCTGCTTTGAATTCATTGTTCATGATGTCATTGATGGCTTCTTTGATGTTGACACCTTCGTAGATAACTCGATAAATAGCCTGTGTGATTGGCATGTAGACACCCAATTCCTGAGCCAGTTCGTAAGCTGCTCGAGTTGTTGAAATGCCTTCAATGACCATGCCCATGTTTGCTTCGATGTCTGCTAGGGATTCTCCACGGCCGAGAGCATCACCGGCTCTCCAGTTACGAGAGTGGACAGATGTCCCCGTTACGATCAAGTCACCGACTCCAGAAAGACCGCTGTAAGTCAGAGGATTTGCTCCAAGAGCTACCCCTAGTCGGGTGATTTCTGCTAATCCTCGAGCGATGATGGCTGCCTTGGCATTGTCGCCAAATCCTAGACCATGCAATGCTCCTGCACCAACGGCAATGATGTTTTTAAGAGCACCAGCGGTTTCAACACCTATAACATCCGTATTGGTATAGAGGCGGAAGTAGTGGTTGCTAAAGAGATTTTGGACGTACTGGGCAGTTTCAAGATCTTTGGAGGCTGCCGTAATCAAGGTGATATCGCGTACAATGGTTTCCTCAGCGTGACTAGGTCCTGAAACAACAACGACTTCACTACGAAGGTCAGCTGGGATTTCCTCTTCAAGAATAGTTGATAGACGTTTGTGGCTATCTGGTTCCAATCCTTTGGAGGCATGCATGATGACAACCTTGTGATTGAGTACCTTTGCTACATGTTGGGCAACCAGTCTCGTTACTTTTGTTGGGACTACAAATAGAACAGCATCCACATCCTTTAGTGTTTCTTCTAAGTCATGATAGGCTTTTATCTTTTCGTCGAGTAGGATATCTTTGAAATAGCGTTTGTTTGTATGCTGGTTATTAATTTCATCGATTTGTTCAGGGACATTTCCCCAAATGCGAACTTCGTGTCCATTGTCGTTTAGGACCTGCGAAAGGGCAGTTCCCCAAGAACCAGGACCCAAGACAGCGATGGTTTGTTTCTTCATCTTTTCCTCCTTGTAAGAGTTCTTCCTTTCATTTTACCATAAAAAGCCTTTTCATGCATCTGCTGTGGGTGAAAGCGTATTATTTTATAATAAGTAGACTTTTTTGACAAGAGTTCTCTTTTTTGCTAGAATAACATCAATATGAACGAATGAGAAGGAGCTGACGCAGGATGTCGCTCCCTTTATCTATTTTATTAGGAGGAATTATGCTCATTAAAAAAATAAAAACCTATAAATGGCAGGCCTTGGCATCTCTGATGATGACAGGCTTGATGGTTGCGAGCTCGCTCTTGCAACCGCGCTATTTGCAAGAGGTGTTAGAGGCATTGTTGGCTGGTCAACATGAGGCTATTTATAGTATTGGCGCTTGGCTGATAGGAGTAGCCCTCGTGGGTCTGGTTGCAGGTGGAGTCAATGTAACGCTTGCTGCCTATATTGCTCAAGGAGTGTCTTCGGACCTTCGTGAAGACGCTTTTCGCAAGATTCAGACTTTTTCTTATGCCAATATCGAGCAGTTTAATGCCGGCAACCTTGTCGTCCGTATGACCAATGATATTAACCAAATTCAGAACGTGGTGATGATGGCTTTTCAAATCCTCTTCCGTCTCCCTCTTCTTTTTATCGGTTCCTTTATCTTGGCGGTTCACACTCTTCCGTCACTTTGGTGGGTGATTGTCCTCATGGTGCTCCTAATCTTTGCACTAACTGCCATCATGATGGGGATGATGGGGCCACGATTTGCTAAGTTTCAAACCCTTCTTGAACGGATTAATGCTATCGCCAAGGAAAATCTACGTGGTGTGCGCGTGGTCAAATCCTTTGTACAAGAAAAAGGGCAGTTTGCCAAGTTTACCGAAGTCTCAGACGAGCTTCTCGGACAAAATCTCTATATTGGCTACGCCTTCTCGGTAGTAGAACCCTTCATGATGCTAGTCGGCTATGGCGCAGTCTTTCTCTCTATCTGGCTGGTGGCCGGCATGGCGCAGTCAGATCCGTCTGTAGTGGGCTCGATTGCTTCCTTTGTCAACTATCTCAGCCAGATTATCTTTACCATTATCATGGTTGGATTTTTAGGAAATTCTGTCAGCCGTGCCATGATTTCCTTGCGTCGTATCCGTGAGATTCTAGATACCGACCCAGCGATGACCTTTAAAGATCTCCCAGATGAAGAGTTAGAAGGAAGTCTCTCTTTTGAAAATGTGACCTTTACCTATCCCAATGATGACGAGCCTATGCTGAAGAATGTAACCTTTGATATTGCGCCTGGTCAGATGGTCGGTGTGGTTGGAGCGACTGGAGCAGGGAAGTCTACCTTGGCTCAGTTAATTCCACGACTGTTTGATCCGCAGGAGGGATCTATTAAGATTGGTGGCAAGGATATTCGAGACGTCAGCGAGGGAACCTTGCGTAAAACAGTTTCCATTGTCTTGCAACGTGCTATTCTCTTTAGCGGGACCATTGCAGATAATCTTCGTCAAGGAAAAGGCAATGCTAGCGTGTCAGAAATGGAACGTGCAGCAAGGATTGCCCAAGCCAGTGAATTTATCGGACGCATGGAAAACAAATTTGAGAGTCAGGTCGAAGAACGTGGCACCAATTTTTCTGGTGGACAAAAGCAACGGATGTCGATTGCTCGTGGGATTGTTAGCAATCCCCGTATCCTGATTTTTGACGATTCGACTTCGGCCTTGGATGCCAAGTCAGAGAGGCTCGTGCAGGAGGCTTTGAACAAAGATTTGAAAGGGACAACAACCATTATCATCGCTCAAAAGATCAGTTCAGTCGTCCATGCAGACAAGATTTTGGTCTTGGACCAAGGGTGTCTGATTGGAGAAGGAAGGCATGCAGACTTGGTAGCTAACAATGCCGTCTACCGCGAAATCTACGAAACACAAAAGGGAAAGGAGGAATAAAATGAAAACCGTTCGATTTTTCTGGAATTATTTTAAAGCCTACAAGCTCTCCTTTGTCATTGTGATCCTGATGGTTGCGGTTGCGACGATTGCCCAAGCCCTCTTCCCTGTTTTTTCAGGCCAAGCAGTCACGGAGCTAGCTAACCTAGTTCTAGCTTATCAAAATGGGACTTCTGAACTAGCCTGGCAGAGTTTATCAGCTCTGATGCTGAATCTAGCTCTGGTTGTCCTTGCCTTAGTGGTATCCAGTTTGATTTACATGACCTTGATGACCCGTGTGATTGCTGAGTCAACAAATGAGATGCGTAAGGGCCTCTTTGGCAAACTTTCTCGTTTAACGGTTTCTTTCTTTGACCGCCATCAGGATGGCGATATCCTTTCTCGTTTCACGAGTGACTTGGACAACATCCTTCAAGCCTTCAATGAAAGTCTAGTTCAGGTTATGAGCAATATTGCTCTTTACATCGGTTTGATTTTTGTCATGTTTTCAAGAAATGTGACGCTAGCCCTGATAACAGTAGCCAGCACCCCAGTAGCCTTTCTCATGTTGGTTTTCATCGTGAAAATGGCCCGCAAGTACACTAATCTCCAGCAAAAAGAGGTAGGGAAACTCAACGCCTACATGGACGAGAGTATTTCTGGACAGAAAGCTGTTATCGTGCAAGGAATTCAAGATGACATCGTAGCAGGCTTTGTGGAGCAAAATGAGCGCGTGCGCAAGGCAACCTTTAAAGGGAGAATGTTCTCAGGCATTCTCTTTCCTGTTATGAATGGGATGAGCCTGGTCAATACGGCCATCGTTATTTTTGCAGGTTCTGCGGTCCTGCTGAACGATCCAAGTATCGAAACAACGACAGCCCTAGGTTTGATTGTCATGTTTACCCAATTTTCTCAGCAGTACTACCAGCCAATTATCCAGGTGGCTGCGAGTTGGGGGAGTCTCCAGTTGGCCTTTACTGGAGCGGATCGTATCCAAGAAATGTTCGATGCAGAAGAAGAGATTCGTCCGCAAAATGCGCCTGCCTTTACGGAATTGCGAGAAGGCGTTGAAATCAGTCACATTGATTTCTCTTATGTGCCAGATAAGCCGATTTTAAAAGATGTTAGCATTTCAGCTCCTAAGGGGCAGATGATAGCAGTTGTCGGTCCGACTGGCTCAGGGAAAACGACCATCATGAACCTCATCAATCGTTTCTACGATGTGGATGCAGGCAGCATTTGCTTTGATGGAAAAGACATCCGTGACTACGACTTGGACAGCCTGCGGAGCAAGGTCGGGATTGTCTTGCAGGATTCGGTCTTGTTTAGTGGAACGATCCGAGACAATATCCGTTTTGGTGTGCCAGATGCCAGTCAGGAAATGGTCGAAGCAGCTGCCAAGGCAACTCATATTCATGACTATATCGAAAGCTTGCCTGATAAGTATGATACCCTTATTGATGATGAGCAAAATATCTTCTCGACTGGTCAGAAACAATTGATTTCCATCGCTCGGACCTTGATGACAGATCCTCAAGTCCTAATTTTAGATGAAGCGACTTCTAATGTGGATACCGTAACAGAAAGCAAGATTCAACATGCCATGGAGGCAGTAGTAGCAGGTCGAACCAGTTTTGTCATTGCCCATCGTCTCAAGACCATCCTCAATGCCGATCAGATTATTGTCCTCAAAGATGGAGAGGTCATTGAACGCGGAAATCATCACGAGTTGCTCAAGATCGGCGGTTTCTACTCAGAACTGTATCACAATCAATTTGTCTTCGAATAGAAAAGTTGTCCTCGTTGGGCAGCTTTTTCTTGTCCATAAAAAATACTTATCACGGTCTTTAAAAAAACATATTAGACAGGAAAGGGGTGGAGTGATAAGATAAGACTGTCGCAAGAAAATCGAAAGGAGACACATCATGGCTAGAACGGTTGTAGGAGTTGCTGCGAATCTATGTCCTGTAGATGCAGAAGGGAAAAACATCCACTCATCTGTATCCTGTAAATTTGCAGAGAGCATTCGTCAAGTCGGCGGTCTCCCCTTGGTTATCCCTGTTGGTGATGAGTCCATTGTTCGCGATTATGTGGAAATGATTGACAAACTCATCTTGACAGGTGGGCAAAATGTCCATCCTCAGTTTTATGGAGAGAAAAAGACCATTGAGAGCGATGATTACAACCTTGTACGCGATGAGTTTGAACTAGCTCTCTTGAAAGAAGCGCTCCGTCAGAATAAACCAATTATGGCAATCTGTCGTGGAGTTCAGCTGGTCAATGTTGCTTTTGGTGGCACCCTCCACCAAGAAATTGAAGGTCACTGGCAAGGCTTGCCTTTTGGAACATCTCATTCTATTGAGACAGTAGAAGGAAGCGTGGTGGCTAAGTTGTTCGGCAAAGAAAGCCAAGTCAACTCAGTCCATCGACAAAGTATCAAAGACCTAGCGCCTAATTTCCGTGTGACGGCTGTAGATCCGCGAGACCAGACGGTGGAAGCGATTGAGTCTATCGACGAGCATCGTATCATTGGTTTGCAGTGGCATCCAGAGTTTTTGGTCAATGAAGAAGACGGCAATTTAGAACTGTTTGAGTATTTATTAAATGAATTGTAACGGTTAGAATCTCTAGCCGTTTTTATTCGTCCTATCAGATTTTTTGTATTTTAGCGTTTTTACGCAAACGTTTGAATTCTGATAAAAATTGGGCAAAATCAATAAAAAAGCTTGAAAAAATCGAAGGCAAGCGTTATGATAGAAAAGAAGAAATATTGGAGGATTATCATGTCACATATTAAATTTGATTATTCAAAAGTTTTAGACAAATTTGTTGCCCCACATGAAGTGGAATACATGCAAGCACAAGTAACAGCTGCAGACGAATTGATTCGTAAAGGAACTGGTGCTGGTAGCGACTTTTTGGGTTGGTTGGACCTTCCTGAAAACTACGACCGCGAAGAATTCGACCGCATCTTGAAAGCTGCTGAGCAAATCAAATCAGACAGCGATGTTTTGGTGGTGATCGGTATCGGTGGATCATACCTTGGTGCCAAAGCAGCAATCGACTTCTTGAACCACCACTTTGCAAACTTGCAAACAAAAGAAGAACGCAAAGCGCCACAAATCCTTTACGCTGGAAACTCAATTTCATCTACTTACCTTGCTGACTTGGTAGAGTATGTTGCTGACAAAGACTTCTCAGTAAACGTGATTTCTAAATCAGGTACAACAACTGAACCAGCCATTGCTTTCCGTGTCTTCAAGGAACTCTTGGTTAAGAAATACGGTCAAGAAGAAGCCAACAAACGTATCTATGCCACAACTGACCGCCAAAAAGGTGCTGTTAAGGTTGAAGCAGATGCCAACGGTTGGGAAACATTTGTTGTTCCAGATGACATCGGTGGACGCTTCTCAGTATTGACAGCAGTTGGATTGCTTCCAATTGCAGCATCAGGTGCAGACATCAAAGCCCTCATGGAAGGTGCGAATGCAGCTCGTAAAGATTACACTTCAGACAAGATTGCTGAAAATGAAGCTTACCAATACGCAGCAGTTCGTAACATCCTTTACCGTAAAGGCTACGCTACTGAAATCTTGGTAAACTACGAACCATCACTTCAATACTTCTCAGAATGGTGGAAACAATTGGCTGGTGAGTCAGAAGGAAAAGATCAAAAAGGGATTTACCCAACTTCAGCAAACTTCTCAACTGACTTGCACTCGTTGGGACAATTTATCCAAGAAGGAACTCGTATCATGTTTGAAACAGTTGTTCGTGTTGACAAACCACGTAAGAACGTGATCATTCCTACTTTGGAAGAAGACCTTGACGGACTTGGTTACCTTCAAGGAAAAGACGTTGACTTTGTAAACAAAAAAGCGACTGACGGTGTTCTTCTTGCCCACACTGACGGTGATGTACCAAACATGTACGTGACTCTTCCTGAGCAAGACGCTTTCACTCTTGGTTACACTATCTACTTCTTCGAATTGGCTATCGCCCTTTCAGGTTACTTGAATGCCATCAACCCATTTGACCAACCAGGTGTTGAAGCCTACAAACGTAACATGTTTGCCCTTCTTGGAAAACCAGGATTTGAAGAATTGAGCAAAGAGCTTAACGCACGTCTATAATAGAAGAAAAGAGTGGCTTGCCCACTCTTTTTACTCCCTTTATTCGTAGACATTGGACTCAGGCGAGACTTGTGATATAATATAGAAAGCAAAAAGGCAGACGCCTAGAGACTTTATAGGAGAAACTATGTCAAAAGATATCCGCGTACGCTACGCACCAAGTCCAACAGGACTACTACACATCGGAAATGCCCGTACAGCATTGTTTAACTACCTTTACGCACGCCATCATGGTGGAACTTTTATCATTCGTATCGAAGATACTGACCGTAAGCGCCATGTTGAGGATGGTGAACGTTCTCAGCTTGAAAATCTTCGCTGGTTGGGCATGGATTGGGATGAGAGCCCAGAAACTCATGAAAATTACCGCCAATCAGAGCGTTTGGAACTCTATCAAAGATACATCGACCAATTGCTAGCTGAAGGAAAAGCCTACAAATCATACGTTACAGAAGAAGAGTTGGCAGCTGAGCGCGAACGCCAAGAAGCAGCTGGCGAAACACCACGCTACATCAATGAATACCTTGGCATGAGCGAAGAAGAAAAAGCAACTTACATCGCAGAACGTGAAGCAGCTGGTATCATCCCAACTGTTCGTTTTGCTGTCAATGAGTCTGGTATCTACAAATGGCATGATATGGTCAAAGGTGATATCGAGTTTGAAGGTGGTAATATCGGCGGTGATTGGGTAATCCAAAAGAAAGATGGCTACCCAACTTACAATTTTGCCGTTGTTATTGATGATCACGATATGCAAATCTCTCATGTTATCCGTGGAGATGACCACATTGCCAACACACCCAAACAGCTTATGGTTTATGAGGCTCTTGGTTGGGAAGCTCCAGAGTTCGGTCACATGACTTTGATTATCAACTCTGAAACGGGTAAAAAATTGTCTAAACGTGATACCAATACCCTTCAGTTTATCGAAGACTACCGTAAAAAAGGCTATTTGCCAGAAGCCGTCTTTAACTTTATCGCCCTTCTTGGTTGGAACCCAGGTGGCGAAGATGAAATCTTCTCTCGTGAGGAATTGATTAAACTCTTTGATGAAAATCGTCTCAGCAAATCTCCAGCAGCCTTCGACCAGAAGAAACTGGACTGGATGAGCAACGACTACATCAAGAGAGCCGATCTAGCTACTATCTTTGAAATGGCTAAACCTTACTTAGAAGAAGCAGGGCGTTTGACTGACAAGTCTGAAAAAATGGTAGAACTCTACAAACCACAAATGAAATCAGTGGATGAAATCGTTCCATTGACAGATCTTTTTTTCTCAGATTTCCCAGAGTTGACAGACGCTGAGCGCGAGGTCATGGCAGGAGAAACCGTTCCGGTTGTTCTAGAAGCCTTCAAAGCGAAACTAGAAGCAATGACAGATGAGGAATTTGTGACAGAAAACATCTTCCCACAAATCAAAGCAGTTCAAAAAGAAACAGGTATTAAAGGGAAAAACCTCTTCATGCCGATTCGTATTGCCGTTTCAGGTGAAATGCATGGACCAGAATTACCAGACACCATTTTCTTACTCGGACGTGAAAAGTCAATCCAGCATATTGAAAACATGCTGAAAGAGATTTCTAAATAAAAAGGACTTCCGATGGATACATGGGAAAAAATGTATGAAGAAGCACGAACACTATACAATCCCCACGAAGTTTCTGACTTTGTTTATGCTAACCATGTTGTTGCTGCGGTAGAAGCAGAAGATGGTCAGATCTTCACAGGATTTTGTATGGAGGGAACTTGTGGCGTTTTTCATCTCTGTGCAGAATGAGCAGCTCTCTTCAATATGTATCAATTTTCAGGACAAACTAAAGTTAAGAAAATCCTCGCCTTTCGAGATAAACCTCCCTACGGAGAAGGATCAGGTATGCCCTGTGGCGCTTGCAGAGAATTTCTCTTAGAATTGAATGCTGAGAATAAAGAAGCAGAGTTCATGATGGACTACGAAACAAGAAAAACAATTAAGGTTGCCGAGTTGATTCCTTACTGGTGGGGAGAGGAACGTGCGACTAATTGGAAAGATAAATAAAGGGAGTCAGTTTAACTGGCTCTTTTCCCTAATCTTTTCAGAATTTCGGTAAAGAGGAAAAAAGTTCTTGACAAAGGTAAAAAAGTAGGTATAATA
>NZ_LAYF01000022.1:0-645 GCF_001588645.1 Streptococcus oralis
GATTCTAAGATGCCAGGAAATCGCTACATCGAGGGTGAATTGACGACACCAGTTAAAGCTAACTATCTCCGTGTCCTCTATACAGCAGACTATGATGCCCGTTTTGTAGGCTTTACAGAATTGGTCATCAACGATGGTGAATTTGTCAAACCAATCAATGATCCAACAGTAGAAGGAAGTAGTGGAGAAAGCCAGGGCAACCTTTATAATAATCTTGTAGACGGAAAAGTCTTGACCAGCTACAAGTCTGAAAAAGACAAGGGCGAATTGGTGTATCACTTATCTGAGCCAACCAATGCCAACCACCTTCGTCTCGTTTCCAGTCTTCCTGAAGGAGCGCAAGCACGTGTTCTTGCTAGAACACTTAAGGATGGTCAAGACAGTTGGACAGACCTCGGTGCCATTACATCTAGTCTCCAAACCTTCGCTATCCGAAATGGTGGCTCTCTTCTAGACGTCAAATTAGTCTGGGAGGGTGGCAAGGCTGAGTTTTATGAATTGGCAAGCTTCTATCAAGAATTAACAGAAGAACCGGTTCAGTCAAGCAAGGGCGAAGAGCCAGCACCCGTTCTTGAGGTTCCTGAATTCACAGGTGGTGTCAATGCAGTTGAAGCCCTAGTACATGAACTTCCAGAGTACACAGGC
>NZ_LAYF01000023.1:0-1337 GCF_001588645.1 Streptococcus oralis
GGGCGGTCGATTTTCTTATTGATGTAGGTGGGAATATTCTCAGATTTTCTAAGTTTTTTCAATAGTAAAGATATAATGGGAAGTAGTTAAGATTCTTTAAAGTGGTTGCATAAATCGCTTGAATATTGATTTTTAAACTTTCTATATTCCTTTGAAAATTATTTTTGTTTTTAGGAAACTGTTTGTAATTCTAAAAAATTAAGATAGTTAGCAGTTTCACATTGTATAAACAATCCAAAATATCACTTATATTCAACAACTCCAATAAATTTTGTATTCTCTGTAGTTAATACTTCTCCTGTATAACTATAATTGTATATTAAAATTATAGAGTTACTAAGTGAAATAGCATCTTCAATACAATTTTTTTTCAAGTTGTTTACAATAACATCTTCATATGAGACACCTTTTAACATTTGGTATAGATCTGAATAATTACTGTTAAGGACTTCCTTTTCAATCATATAGTCATCAATATCATCAATATCAATTTCATAACTTTCATAAAATAGTGACGGAACCACTTCACCTTCATCATCGTAAATTAAAGTAAGGAATTCATCTAACTGAGATTTACTTTCAAAATTACCTACCCAGATAGACACTGTATTTTCTGTTTCCATAATTAATATCCTTTCTATTTTAGAACAATTCTCAACCCTTCTGGCAGAGATTCCACACCGCCAAGTAGTCGATAATTTGCCCAATTATTTAGTCGTCTGACAAACATTTCATAATTCAATGAACTATAAATTATATTTAACAACTCATTATGCGCAATAGTGGAGCCCCTTCCTCCATGAAAACCTGAGGGATTCACAAATTTCACTTCAGATATAGCTGTCCTAAGTTCACGAATTTGTTCTGCTTTTATTCCCCAATACTTAAATTGAGGAGCTCGGGAAACAAGATGCCACTCATGCATTCCACCAGGGGATCTTAGCTGCCTTTCTATTTTTTTTCTTAAATGCTTATTCTCCCAAATTTCATCTAATTGCTCCGAAGTCAATCTATTAAAAAATTCTTCAAAATTACCTGACTTTACCGTGGGAATATCTTTTGGAGATAGATTACTAAAATTATCTAGTAAATTATCAACAATTGTTGCATTACGAGCTCGGAGTCTATCCAGTCGGGTGTTTTCTACATGTTTCGCTTTAGAAGCCAGATTATCCAAGCTCTTTCCTAGACCTGTATCTCCCAGACTCTTACTCATTTTTTCAAACCGCATCATTTGACTACCAGTTGAAGTCTCTCGTACGACTACAGTCGGTACTTCCAAAGTAAACTGCTTGGCTCGCTCCAGCCCTTCTTGGGTTGCCCTGCTTAGATTTAGA
>NZ_LAYF01000024.1:0-6111 GCF_001588645.1 Streptococcus oralis
ACAACTGAGGAAGTTATCGCTCAACTTTAGAAAAAGGAAAGTTGTAAATGACTATGTAGACAAAGAAAGACAGCGGTATAGGCTTTCAAAGGAGAAAGGGAAATAAGCGAGATATAGACAAAAAACAATGCCCATACTTGCAATTCAACTTAAATAGTTATATAATAGGTTTGTTGAAAGGTGATTTGTAGTGATTCAAGTTACTCTTTTCACAATAAAATTTTCATGATTTTCATAAGGAGGAAATCACTAATGGTAGTTAAAGTTGGTATTAACGGTTTCGGACGTATCGGTCGTCTTGCTTTCCGCCGTATCCAAAACGTAGAAGGTGTTGAAGTTACTCGCATCAACGACCTTACAGATCCAGTTATGCTTGCACACTTGTTGAAATACGACACAACTCAAGGTCGTTTCGACGGTACTGTAGAAGTTAAAGAAGGTGGATTCGAAGTTAACGGTAAATTCGTTAAAGTTTCTGCTGAACGTGATCCAGAACAAATCGACTGGGCTACTGACGGTGTAGAAATTGTTCTTGAAGCAACTGGTTTCTTCGCTAAGAAAGATGCAGCTGAAAAACACCTTAAAGGTGGAGCTAAGAAAGTTGTTATCACTGCTCCTGGTGGAAACGACGTTAAAACAGTTGTATTTAACACTAACCACGACGTTCTTGACGGTACTGAAACAGTTATCTCAGGTGCTTCATGTACTACAAACTGCTTGGCTCCAATGGCTAAAGCTCTTCAAGACAACTTTGGTGTTGTTGAAGGATTGATGACTACTATCCACGCTTACACTGGTGACCAAATGATCCTTGACGGACCACACCGTGGTGGTGACCTTCGCCGTGCTCGCGCTGGCGCTGCAAACATCGTTCCTAACTCAACTGGTGCTGCTAAAGCTATCGGTCTTGTAATCCCAGAATTGAACGGTAAACTTGACGGATCTGCACAACGTGTTCCAACTCCAACTGGATCAGTTACTGAATTGGTAGCAGTTCTTGAAAAGAACGTTACTGTTGATGAAGTAAACGCAGCTATGAAAGCAGCTTCAAACGAATCATACGGTTACACAGAAGATCCAATCGTATCTTCAGATATCGTAGGTATGTCTTACGGTTCATTGTTTGACGCAACTCAAACTAAAGTTCTTGACGTTGATGGTAAACAATTGGTTAAAGTTGTATCATGGTACGACAACGAAATGTCATACACTGCACAACTTGTACGTACTCTTGAATACTTCGCAAAAATCGCTAAATAATTCATGAGTTGATAAAAGCAAGACTAATAGGTCTTGCTTTTTCTATTTTTAGATAAAACAAAATGGATGATTTAGCGATCATCCATTCTTTTTTAATTCTCTCTCAAATGTATCAGAAAGAGCAGTGAAGCTTAATTTCTCTAAAGTAAGCGGATGGGTAAAGGAAAGTCGAAAGGCGTGGAGCATAAGCCGGCTCGTTTTTGATCTAGAGTTATAGAGAGGATCGCCCAGAATAGGGTGTTTATGGTGAGAGAGGTGAACACGGATTTGATGGGTTCGACCGGTCTTTAGTTTGCAATGGACAAGGGTAGTCTGATTTGGAAATTGCTTTAGTCGGCTTACCTGAGTTTCGGCATGTTGCCCACTTTTGGGTTCTATCACTCGTTTTCTGCGATCGTGTCGATCACGACCAATTTTATCTCGGAAGATAAGTTCTTTGTTCCCTACTTGCCCCTCTACGAGTGCCCAGTACTCACGAGCGATTTCCTTTTTTTCTAACAAACGATTGAGAATGGGTAGGATAAAAGGATTTTTAGCAAAAAGCACTAAACCGCTTGTTTCCATGTCCAGGCGATGAACGACATAGCAGGTTTGACCAACGTAGGCAGAGACGTGGTTGAGAAGGGCGATTTCATCTGGTTGATTTCCGTGAGTTTTCATTCCCTCTGGCTTGTTGACGATAATGAGATGTTGGTCTTGATAAATCTCTTGAACGAGGTCTGGCTTGCCCCAAAGGATTTCCTTTGGGGGATAGTCCTCCTCGTCAAAAGTCAATTGGCAAACATCCCCTGGCTTGACCATCTCGTTCCAGTGAACTTGTTTTTGATTGATCAAGATGCTCTTCTTGATTCTTAGAAAATGGCGGATTTTTCTAGGAATGAGGAGTTGTTCCTCTAGGAATTGCTTGACCGTCATTTGAGGCAAGGATTCGGGTAATGTAAATGTGAATTGCATACAGATATTGTAACAAAAAAAGCCCTATTTGGATAGGGAGTAGCTAAATTCTTGAGTTCCTATGGTGAAGATGATAAAATAAACGCATGAAATTAGATAAATTATTTGAGAAGTTTCTTTCTCTCTTTAAAAAAGAAACGAATGAATCAGCGGAGTCTGATTCGACTAGCATGCGTCGTTCACGGAGCGACAGAAAAAAATTGTCCCAAGTAGGTCCAATTCGGAAATTTTGGCGTCGTTATCATCTGACAAAAATCGTCATCATTTTAGGGTTAAGTGCTGGTTTACTGGTAGGAACCTACTTGTTTGCGATAGCCAAGTCTACCAATGTCAATGACTTGCAAAATGCCCTGAAAACGCGAACTCTGATTTTTGACCGCGAAGAAAAAGAGGCAGGAGCCCTATCAGGTCAAAAGGGAACCTATGTTGAACTGACAGATATTAGTAAAGACTTGCAGAATGCTGTCGTCGCGACAGAGGACCGTTCCTTTTATAAAAATGATGGGATTAACTACGGTCGTTTCTTTCTAGCCATCCTTACAGCAGGCCGTTCTGGAGGGGGGTCCACCATCACTCAACAGTTGGCGAAAAATGCCTATCTTTCCCAGGATCAGACCGTTGAACGGAAGGCCAAGGAGTTTTTCCTTGCCTTAGAATTGACCAAGAAATACAGCAAGGAGCAAATCCTTACTATGTACCTCAATAATGCCTACTTTGGAAATGGGGTATGGGGTGTTGAAGATGCAAGTAAGAAATATTTCGGTGTATCGGCTTCACAACTAACGCTTGATCAGGCGGCCACTCTAGCAGGGATGCTCAAGGGACCAGAATTGTATAATCCATTAAATTCTGTTGAGACTTCGACCAACCGTAGGGATACTGTTTTGCAAAATATGGTTGCAGCGGGCTATATTGATAAAAATCAAGAGACCGAAGCGGCTGGAGTAGATATGGCTTCACAACTGCAAGATAAGTATGAAGGCAAGGTTTCGGATTATCGTTACCCGTCCTATTTTGATGCAGTTGTCAACGAAGCGGTTTCCAAGTACAATCTCACAGAAGAAGAGATTGTCAACAATGGCTATCGAATCTACACAGAGCTTGACCAAAACTACCAAGCAAACATGCAGGTTATTTACGAAAACACTTCGCTATTTCCAACAGCAGAAGACGGAACGCATGCCGAATCAGGTAGTGTCGCTCTAGAACCCAAGACTGGTGGAGTGCGTGGAGTTGTTGGTCGTGTAGCTGGTGATGACAAACCAGGCTTTCGCAATTTCAACTATGCCACTCAGTCTAAGCGTAGCCCAGGCTCAACCATTAAACCTTTAGTCGTTTATACACCCGCAGTAGAAGCAGGGTGGGCCTTGAACAAGCAACTGGATAATCATACGATGCAGTACAACAGTTATCAAGTAGACAACTATGCAGGTATTAAGACATCTCCAGAAGTACCTATGTATCAGGCCTTGGCGGAATCACTCAACCTGCCAGCTGTTGCGACTGTAAATGAATTAGGTATTGACAAAGCTTTTGACGCTGGGGAGAGATTTGGCCTGAATATGGAAAAAGTTGACCGAGTTCTTGGAGTTGCTCTTGGTGGAGGTGTGGAAACGAATCCTCTCCAGATGGCGCAAGCCTATGCAGCCTTTGCTAATGGAGGTCTGATGCCTGAAGCGCATTTCATCACTCGTATTGAAAATGCCAGCGGTCAGGTCATCAAGAGTCATAAAAATTCCCAAAAACGAGTGATTGATAAGTCGGTAGCCGATAAGATGACCAGTATGATGCTAGGAACATTTACCAATGGTACAGGAATTAGTTCGTCACCAGCGGATTACGTTATGGCTGGTAAAACAGGTACGACTGAAGCTGTTTTCAACCCAGAATATACCAGTGACCAGTGGGTGATCGGCTATACTCCAGATGTGGTAATCAGCCACTGGCTCGGCTTCCCAACAACAGATGAGAATCATTATCTAGCAGGTTCGACCTCAAATGGAGCAGCCCATGTCTTTAGAAGTATGGCTAATACCATTTTGCCTTACACTCCAGGTAGCACTTTTACAGTTGAGAATGCTTATAAACAAAATGGTATTGAACCAGAAAATACGAAAAAGCAAGTTGTTGAAAATGAGACAAACCAGTCTGAGGACCCAATAGGAGATATTCGTAGTCGTGCACAAAATCTTGTAGATGAAGCAGGGCGTGCGATTTCAGAAGCTAAAATAAAAGAAAAAGCCCAGACAATATGGGACTCAATACTTAATCTATTTCGTTAAGAGGCTTGTCAAAGCCTAGGTTTCTTGTTATAATAGATAAGATGGAGGCGTTATGGCACTAAAAAAAGCAAGCCTAGCTTGTGCAGTTTGTGGTTCAAGGAATTACTCAATCAAAATTAGTGGGAACCCCAAGCCAACACGACTAGAAGTAAATAAATTTTGTAAACATTGTGGAAAATATACGACACATAGAGAAACGAGATAGGAGAGAACGATGGGTTTTATTAAGGATATTTTTAAACTTCTTAAAGAAACAACTTGGCCAACTCGCAAAGAAAGCTGGAGAGATTTTCGCTCTATTATGGAATACACAGCCTTCTTTGTGGTCATCATTTACATTTTTGACCAGTTGATTGTATCAGGTTTGATTCGATTTATTAACATTTTTTAGAAGAAAAGTGGAGAAGTTCTGCTAACTTTCTTCTATATATGTATGAAAGGAAATATCATGGATAGTTTTGACAAGGGATGGTTTGTTCTACAAACTTATTCTGGCTATGAAAATAAGGTAAAAGAAAATCTATTGCAACGTGCGCAAACATATAACATGTTGGATAATATTCTACGTGTTGAGATTCCAACACAAACCGTGCAAGTTGAGAAAAATGGAAAGAAAAAGGAAGTTGAAGAGAATCGCTTTCCAGGTTATGTCCTTGTAGAAATGGTCATGACCGATGAAGCATGGTTCGTCGTTCGAAACACGCCTAACGTAACAGGATTCGTCGGCTCACACGGTAACAGATCAAAACCAACTCCACTATTGGAACAAGAAATTCGTGATATTCTGGTTTCAATGGGACAAACTGTTCAAGAGTTCGATATTGACGTTGAAGTTGGCCAGACAGTCCGCATCATTGATGGCGCTTTTGCAGACTACACAGGGAAAATTACTGAAATTGATAACAACAAAGTGAAGATGATTATCTCTATGTTTGGTAATGACACGATTGCAGAAGTGAATCTCAACCAAATTGCAGAATTATAACCCCAGAGAGGCTTTGCCTCTCTTTTTATGTGCTGTTGAGGGAGGAAGAAGTATAAAACAGAGGAAGTAGACCCATGGACTCGCGCATTTTGTTAAACTAAATGCAGAAAGGAGAGGTCTATGAATCTAAAAGACTTATATGAAGAAAGTAAGGGAATCGTCCATAAGTGTCGCAAAGATTATCATTTGCATCTGTGGGAGAAAGAGGACTGGGACCAGGAAGGCATGTTATGTCTGTATGAGCTGGTGAGTCGCAATCCAGAGTTACTAGAGGGGGAGCGCCATCGACTTTATGTCTGCTTTAAAACAAAGTTTAGAAATCGTATCCTAGATTACATCCGTAAACAGGAAAGCCACAAGCGCCGTTTTGACAAAGGACCCTATGAAGAGGTGAGTGAGATTAGCCATCGTCTAGGAGAAAAAGGACTCAGGCTGGACGATTATTATCTCTTTCACGAACTTCTAAAAAATTACAAATCAAAACAGAGTATGGAAAAACAAGAATTAATAGATCGTCTAATGGGAGGAGAAGTCTTTAGAGGACGTAAAGCTCTCCTGAGAGAACTTTCCCTAATCTTTTCAGAATTTCGGTAAAGAGGTAAAAAAGTCCTTGACAAAGGTAAAAAAGTA
>NZ_LAYF01000025.1:0-773 GCF_001588645.1 Streptococcus oralis
CCTTCTTGGGTTGCCCTGCTTAGATTTAGAAGGCCTTCATCCACTGTATTTTGTAAGTGACGGGCGAGTTGTTTTCGATAGGTCGGTAAGGAGTGGTAAATATTATCCCCCAGCCCCTTGGTCTTCTTCAAGAGCCCTTTAAAGGTATCGAAATTCTTAGCACCTTGTTCGATGCCTTCCTTCACTGCTGTTTTGATACTAGTCTTAACAGCGGTGAGGCCTGCAGTCTTTCCTGTCTTGGCCAAGCCACTGAGGTATTTACCTGCTGGGATCAAGTCAAGCAGGGCAAAGGCTCCCCTCATAACTCTCTCGTTCCCGTCCAGCTCGCGGCCAGTCCCCCAGTCCTTGCCCGAAACGGCGGAATACATTTCCGCTGCTGATACGACCGTTGATAGAACCGCACCGGCAGGAGGGCAGAAGACATACAAGACAACTGTAGCCGCGGTCAGAGTCAAATCTCGCCACATCTCTGTAGTGGACTTTTCATCATCAATCGATACATACTCGAAAGATCGAGTTTGGTGCATAACTTGGACATATTCCGTCTCGGTCAGCCTATGATCCTTATAGTCCTTACTCTTCTTATACTCTTCATAGCTTTTCTTCAGTGATGCCTTATAAGGACTATCAACCTTGTAGAGCTCGTCAATCCCTATCTCAGGTGGGGTGACTTCCTTGGTACCGACAGGATGGCCATAAGGATCTTTCACAGACTCGATGCGCTTATAGCCTATCTTGTTAGTCGTTTTATACTTTTGAATGTTAAGGGCTTC
>NZ_LAYF01000026.1:0-3425 GCF_001588645.1 Streptococcus oralis
AAAAACTCTGGGAATCATTCCGCGAGGTGATCAATGACCAAAGATGTAGAACTTCATTCATCGACCTGGAAGACGATGAAACAAGCCATAACGGGCCTCACTGAAAATGCCACAGTTTCTAGCAGTGGCTATGGAAATTACACAAATGCTCAAGCAGGGAGCTATAGTACAGGCACAGCTTCGACCGGATTTGCCAAACGGGTGGAGGATCTGGTCAAGATTTCTGAGAAGGTCCAGAAACTCATCAAGGAAAAGGATACGGACGGTGTTGTTTCCTATACCTATCACGATGAAACCAGCACTGCCCAAACTCTGCAAGCCAAACTCTCAACCTTGGAGCGATATGCTGAGAATGTGAACACCTACATCAATAAGAAAATCGACCGCCCCTTCTATGAGGCTATGGACAAAGTCGGAGCCAAACTTGAAGCCCTTAACATTCAAAAGTATAAAACGACTAACAAGATAGGCTATAAGCGCATCGAGTCTGTGAAAGATGTCTACGGCCATCCTGTCGGTACCAAGGAAGTCACCCCACCTGAGATAGGGATTGACGAACTCTACAAGGTTGATAGCCCTTATAAGGCGTCACTGAAGAAAAGCTATGAGAAGTATAAGAAGAGTAAGGACTATAAGGATCATAGGCTGACCGAGACGGAATATGTCCAAGTTATGCACCAAACTCGATCTTTCGAGTATGTATCGATTGATGATGAAAAGTCCACTATCGAGATGTGGCGGGATTTGACTCTGAGCGCGGCTACAGTTGTCTTGCTGGTCTTCTGCCCCCCTGCTGGTGCGGTTCTATCAACGGTCGTAGCAGCAGCGGATATGTACTCTGCCGCTTCTGGCAAGGACTGGGGTACTGGGCGCGAGCTGGATGGGAACGAGAGAGTTATTAGGGGAGCCTTTGCCCTGCTTGACTTGATCCCAGCAGGTAAATATCTAAGTGGCTTGGCCAAGACAGGAAAGACTGTAGGGCTCACCGCTGTTAAGACTAGTATCAAAACAGCAGTGAAGGAAGGCGTCGAACAAGGTGCTAAGAATTTCGATACCTTTAAAGGGCTCTTGAAGAAGACCAAGGGGCTGGGGGATAATATCTTTTCTCAAATTAAAACCTTTGGCAAACAGCTAGACAATCTCCGACCAAGTAAGATTCTATCGAATTCGGCAGATGATCTAAGTGACGCGGCTCAGAGATTTAGTTTGAACTCCCTAGAACAACTGCAACCAGTGACAGGCTCTATTCCATTTGAAGGAGGTAAGTTAACACATCAGGCAGATAATCTCAGTGCTTTCGCAAAGAATCTAGATGGCAGTGTGGATGATGTTGTGGAAGCTAACCGGTTCTCCTCGGAGTGGCATAATTTGCAGAAAAGTTTTCCGGATTCAGGATTATCAGAACGACAATCAGAAAAGATAGTCAATATTAAACCAAGTGAAACAATTAAACGACCAGATCCAGAGGAATATTTGAGTTCTAATTATATTAAAGAACATAATGCCTTATTTGACGAAGGGGTGGCAGCTTTTGCTAAAAATGATTATTGGATTCAAAAAGAAGGTTATTTTGGTCGACCGGATGGTGCATTTGTCTTTCCAAAAGATGTAGCTGAAGCTATGGTCAAGGAAGCTGATGGTGATCCCCGTGTACTTGAAAAACTTTTGGGACTTGATAAAGGTAGTCTTGGAAATAATCCAATTATGATCGAACCTAAGGAAGTTGAAAATCTGAGGATTCCAAGTGGCAATGAGGGCGGAGCAAGCGGGAATGTTCAATGGCGTCCGGGTGGTAAGACCTATCCGGGTGGTGTTCCAGAATCTGTGATTGACAGAGTTCCTAAAGATAAATTGAACATTAAAGAATTGTGGAGTGAACAATAATGAAAGAAATACCAACAAAAAAAGGTGATATGTTAGAAATTTATGAAGCCAATGGTAAGTATATTTTAAAGTATCCAACTTTCAATATCACCATGCCAGAGGTTGTTAAAGAAATCCCTAAAGAAGCAGTGGATAGCTATTTAGCAGGAGAACATGATGGTGAAGAATTAATTAATTATGCTAATTTCGGATTTTGGAAATCAAAAATTAGTCAAGAAGATGCTAACATACAATTTTTAAGAGATAATCCAGAATTTCTTCTTATTGATACAGATAGAAAGAGACACTATTTCTCCGAAAAAGAATTTGAAGAATTGTTAAAAAAAGCTCATGAAGTTTCTGATGCAGATGATAAGTAATCATTCTCTGTATTAAAGAATATAAGAGACAGAGTTCTTGCTCTGTCTCTTACGTATTATAAGAAAATTTTTAGGCAGTAAGCTCAGACCATCAGCTGTTGCACGCTATGAGGCTGGTCTTTTTGATGAGAATGCCCGTCTAGCCTATGGAAGCCAGAAGAACGTGGAGAGAAGCTAACACATCTAGCCGATAATCTCAGTGCTTTCGCAAAGAATCTAGATGGTAGTGTAGAGGAACTTTCAGAAAATACAGTTAAGTTTTTTGAAAAACCTCTTTCTACTATTGACAGATTTAATGAGATATATATTGTTAGTTATGCGGAAACTATGAAAAAAAATTATACAGAAATTGATGTTGCTAAATTAACTGATTTAACAACACACAATACAGAATCAAAGACCGCCTTACTTGGTTATTTTCAGCCTAATAGTGTAACTTCTTATGAGCAAGTGGCTCATGCTAATGGCTGGACTTACTTTGATGCTGGAAGTAATGGTTGGAACGCAATGTGGAAAGTGGATCCAGACTTAGCTTATAAAGTAAATGATGAATTCTTGCTAAAACAGATTCAGGAAGGAAAGAATTTTATATTGAGTTCCAATCCAGAAACTGCAGATTTTGTATTTCATACGACTGGTAAAGGGGAATCATTTATGAACGAAATGAATATTCTAAGAGAAAATGGATATAAGTTTGAGAATTTCGGAAATATGTGGAGGGCTTATAAATGAGCGAAGTATACTTGCCTACAAGAGATAGTTTGGGTTATCAGAATGTCAAACAAGCTTTAGAGAAAATTTTTTCGATTGATCTTGATACAATTGTGATTAATGAAGGAGATGATGAAAATTTTAATTTTCCGTTCATGTATAATGGTTATCATATGACAATAGGTATTTCATCAACCGGTAAAAATACGCAATTGGAAGCTGGAGAGGGTGGCTTATTTAACATTTGGTTCACTCGAATTGATGAACAGAGATTTTCAATCACTTTTTTATCCAAGGTTATTGATGATAAGAGTATAAGAAGAGTGTATGGACGTGATGAAGAATCAGTCGAACGGACTTTGAATATATTGAAAGACTTTCTAAATTCAGATAAAGCGGAAGTTCTATTGAAGAATTGAATTAATGTCTAGATTTTGTCACGGTGGTGGTGGATCTAACGAAATCACCATG
>NZ_LAYF01000027.1:0-290 GCF_001588645.1 Streptococcus oralis
TACTTTTTTACCTTTGTCAAGGACTTTTTTCAGTGAAGTTGATTTTTTCTTTTCTTCACTAACTTAACCACTGCTTCTGTCCGTGCAGTGTGGGGAAACATATCGACCGACTGGATATACTGGAGGTCATAGACTTTTACCAGCTTAACCAAATCTCGTGCCAAGGTCGAAACATTGCAGGATACATAGACCATTTTTTCTGGGACATAGGTCAGAATGGTATCCAGTAGCTTATCATCTAAGCCTGTACGAGGAGGGTCAACTATCAATGCATCCGCTCGGTAGCCATC
>NZ_LAYF01000028.1:0-3976 GCF_001588645.1 Streptococcus oralis
AGTAAGTGGTTTTGTTCCCACAAGTACG
Source organism: Streptococcus oralis (assembly GCF_001588645.1). Taxonomy (GTDB): domain Bacteria; phylum Bacillota; class Bacilli; order Lactobacillales; family Streptococcaceae; genus Streptococcus; species Streptococcus oralis_AB. The sequence goes on from NZ_LAYF01000028.1 coordinate 29, forward strand.
ATTTGCTTAATAGGTTTAGTAGTGATACTATCAGAAACTTGTTCTCTTGAAATTAGATCATTTGTATCATTATCACGGATTTCTCGATAAGAAACAGTACGGATTCCTTTGACACCAGGAGTTTTGATGACAGAATCACCAACTAAAATAGTATCATCGTTTACATATTCTGTTTCGAAATCGACATCAAACTGATCAAATGCTCCAATAGCTTTGGAAGTTCGTGTACCAACATGGACAATACGGCTTTGCGGTGCCGTAGTTACATTTTCATCAGTAAATGTATATTGCGTATCGTTCTTCAAACCAATTGGAAGGTTTTCGTAGCGATAAATCATCTCAGTTGTTTGAGTTTGTTTTTTAGTATCAGTGTAACTATACGCCTTAGTGGCAGTCATAATATTGCCATCTGTGGTTGTATAGTCTGCTCGAAGCAAGCCAGGAATGCGATCATTATCAGTAGCTTCTCGAATATTTGTTGTTGCATAGAAGTATCTGAGACCATAGTTTAGGATATCGGTTCCACTTGATTTCTCATAAGCAGAGTTATCGACACCAGTCGCATAGGTATTTACAGTTTTCGTTCCAGCTACACCAGGAGTTTTCTCAATGCTAGTTCCAGCAGCGATAGTTTTATCGTTCACGTAGATTGTTTCATATGGAATAGTCTCTTCTGAACTATTGACTAAGCGAGGGGAACTTGTTGAAAAACGACTAACTCCCATATTGAATTGAGTGCTATTCTTTTCCTTGTTAGGAGTAAGGCGTTCGGTTGCAGGCTTATAGATCGCATTGCCAAGTGGATCGGTTTTCGTATCGGTAGTAGAAGCTGTGATTTCGGATTCGGAAGTGAAGGTATTGTTTTCAGTATATCGAACCAGGTGATTGGCTTCTAATACACGGATTGGCAAATCAACATTGTTAGCATAACTAATATTAGAAATTTTAATATCGTTTCCAATAAAAGCTAATGGTTGAGTTCGACTAAGTGTATTTGGAAGGTTGCTTGGAGTTCGAGTTGTATTAATACCAAAGCCAAGTCCAGGTTGCACCAAAGTACCATTATTTCCATTTAAACTAATTAACGGCGTTTGCGTTGCAGCGTTCTTAGCTAAAGTTTGCGTGATTTCACCAAAATCTAAATTATTATCTTTAAAAAGAATACCTTCTGCATTAGTTGTAATAGAAATGATAGGCATTGTCTTTTGTTTTCCGATGATACCAGGTCTAGTACTCATGAAAGTTTTTTTGACTTTAATGTCATTGTTTTGGAAAACAACAGACCCACGGAACTTATCTTGGTTAGCTCGAATTGTTTTATCTGCGACATTAAAATTACTAGTCGATTCAGCGATTGTAATAGCAGATAAATCTTTATTTGGATCACCGTAAAGTTCTTCAAGCTCGACTTTATTATTACTAATGTTGATGGAACCAGAACCATATCCCAATCCGTTTGCAAATTTACTTGTATCAGATAATGTAGCAGTTCCCCTAATATTGTCATTAGAAGAGTTAATCATCTTAATCAAATCGTTTGCTGAGTGTCCAGTGATTTGATTGTTTTTTATATTCAGTATATAGTTTAGATAAGGCTCTTGCATACGAACCAAGATAGCATTTGTATTGTAGTCTTGGTTTGTAGCGGTTCTACCTGATGAATCCAAATCTTGAATGCGGTTATTACTAATTTCAAAATAACCTACGGCTCCGTCTGCACTCAAGTCCTGAGATTTTTCATTCGTTTGTAAATGAATCGCTTCATACTGGAGGTAATCATGGCCATGTGTGAATTTTCCGTCAACTTTCAAGTCATCTCGTACTAGACGATTTGTTTTATCTTGTGTGACAACGTTGTTTCGAATGACAACATTTTCCATTTTAAAGTTTCGGTTGTATACAGAGATACCTAACAAGCGATCTCCGTATGAAATGTTGTTTTCGATTAAAATTCGGTCACCGTCGTGAATATCTAATCCTTTACGATAGTTATAGGTACTCGTATTGTTTCGGAAAACAATTCCATTATTGTAGGATCCAGCCTCTGAAGCGAAACCATAACCTGTACTTCCGTTTAATTTGTGTCCATTTTCAGAAGTGGTTGTTCCTTCAATAAGGATATTGGTTTGGTAAGAGAATTGAACTCCAGCCACTCGGTTATTGTGAGTATTACTGTTTAATACTTTATTGTTTTCACCTAAGTTTAGACTACTGAAAGTATAACCAGGAGCTTTTCCAGCAATCAAATTACTCACAGAGCGAGGACGGCCCCAACCAGGTAGAGAGATATTTGAGACACTGTTATATGACGACCCGAAACGGATACCAGCTTTGTTAGCTCCACTCGCTTCAACGTTCTCAACAGTTACATTATCAGAATCATTGATAAGGACGCCATCGACTTTTCCATAGTAGGGCATTCCTTTGACGTAGAAGCCATCATGTTGTTCTCCAAAAGCTTCTTTTAAGTTTTGGATAGAAACAGATAAATCTTTCACAAGGAATCCATTTTGATTTTCAACTAGCAAAACTGCATGGTCGCGATTGTCAGTATCATTCTCGTTGCTATCCCAAGGATTTCCTAGCTGAACTAAATTTGTTTTTAATACGGTTGTTCCTGGACCGTCTCCAAAGAGACCGGTTACATTTGAGTGCTCTGAACCGATTTTAATTTGATTAAAGGAGCCACTTTCGCTTTTGCGATAGATAGGCAACGCAATACCTGTGAGATTCTCCCCATTAGAACTGATATAACGAACAAGTCCTTCCGAGTCTACACGAAGATTTTGATATTCTTCTTTTGTAACATGCGAAAGGTCCTGAACACCATCAATTCGTCCTTTTTGTATAGGCATAGGGACACCTGATCCGTATGTTAAAATTTTATAGTGATCAATTTCGCCTTTATCACGAGCCACATTGACAATTCCAGAAAGTTTGACGGCAACACCAGTATGTTGTGTACCATCTGGATCAGCCATTACAATTTCATTTGCTGCTTTTAGTGCTTTATTAACAGCGAGAGTATCATCTTGGTTATCAGCTACATTCAAACCAAAATCAGTAGCATTGACATAGTACCATTTGTTTTTATGATCATAGTGAACATCATACTCAATGCCTTCAACAGTTGGTTTTGAAACAACGGTCCTTACATCTTCTGTGATGGCATCCTGAATTTTTTTTGATTGGTTTTCTTTTGGTATTTCAGGAATGGCTTTTGCTTTGATTGCGTCCTCGTCAGCTTTTACTTCTGGTTTTAGAGCAGGTTCGATAGATTCAGCAGGTTCAGTCGGTATAGATTCTTTTGGCTGACTTTTATTTCCCTCTGCAGATGTGGATGCGCTTACACTTCGGAATCCACTTTGTCCTATTTGTTTACTATCTGCTGGCTTCGTAGGAGTTTCAGTTACAGTGCTAGCACTATCGGATACATTAGAGGAAGGAGTAGTAGACTGTTCAGTCACTGAACTAGGATTATTACCATTTTCAGCAGAATTTAGAGTATTTCCGTCTTCATTGGTTTTTTCAATCGTTGAAGATGTAACTGTAGTCGGTTGTAGCATTTCTGAAGTGTCTCCCCCAACTTCATTAGCGGCTACGTTATTGACTAATAAGGTTGATGTAACAATTCCGATTGAAACAGCAACCCAGTGCTTCTTTACTTTACGTAACTTTTTCATAAAAATATAATTCCCTTTTTATTTTTTATATTAAATAGTTTGACCGCAATTATTCATAATAATTTATATTTAGCTTCTCCTACAAACAACTATAATAATATATAAAAATATATTGCAGCCTTTTTATTTTAACAAATCAAGTAGTTTGAGTCAAGAAATTAAACTAGAAAATTACAAAAAATACAGATTATTTAATGAATAAAATTATTTCATTTGCAAAATAATTACAATAATATTAAATCGCTTGACAAAGTGACATGTATAA
>NZ_LAYF01000029.1:0-844 GCF_001588645.1 Streptococcus oralis
GCCCCCTGTGAGATATGGAAGTCGCTTAGCAGAATAGGAAGTTTAGAGACTTCCTTTTTGGGAGTTTAGCTCAGCTGGGAGAGCATCTGCCTTACAAGCAGAGGGTCAGCGGTTCGATCCCGTTAACTCCCATAGGTCCCGTAGTGTAGCGGTTATCACGTCGCCCTGTCACGGCGAAGATCGCGGGTTCGATTCCCGTCGGGACCGTTTAAGATAACGGAAGTTATTTTAGACTCGTTAGCTCAGTTGGTAGAGCAATTGACTTTTAATCAATGGGTCACTGGTTCGAGCCCAGTACGGGTCATATTTGCGGGTTTGGCGGAATTGGCAGACGCACCAGATTTAGGATCTGGCGCTTAACGGCGTGGGGGTTCAAGTCCCTTAACCCGCATAATAGAAATCAGCCGGCTTAGCTCAGTTGGTAGAGCATCTGATTTGTAATCAGAGGGTCGCGTGTTCAAGTCATGTAGCCGGCATTTTTTTATATAGAATAAGAGGTCGATGCGAACGTAGTTCAGTGGTAGAACACCACCTTGCCAAGGTGGGGGTCGCGGGTTCGAATCCCGTCGTTCGCTTAGAGAGGCCGGGGTGGCGGAACTGGCAGACGCACAGGACTTAAAATCCTGCGATTGGTAACGATCGTACCGGTTCGATTCCGGTCCTCGGCATATAATGATGAGCACCCTTAGCTCAACTGGATAGAGTACCTGACTACGAATCAGGCGGTTAGAGGTTCGACTCCTCTAGGGTGCATTTTTTTATTTAACGCGGGAAGTAGCTCAGCTTGGTAGAGTACTTGGTTTGGGACCAAGGTGTCGCAGGTTCGAATCCTGTCTTCCCGATT
>NZ_LAYF01000030.1:0-1162 GCF_001588645.1 Streptococcus oralis
AAAAAAAAAAAAAAAAAAAAAAAAAAAAAAAAAGAAATAAAGATTGCAGCACCTGAGTTTCGCGTATGGTCACCCACTACACTACTCGGTCAGGCTCTTACCAGCTTAACTACAGTTGATCGGACGGGAAACGGTGCTTTCTGGTAGATATGGCCGCAACCGATAGTTTAACGGAAACGCAGGTGATATGAGGGCAGGGTCCAGACATGTTCAGTAGGTGGGAGTGAGAGGTGTTATGGGTGGAGGACAATTTTTATTATATTTCATCTAATAGCAATAGGATATGAGAGGTGAAAAAGCAAAAGCAATAGTGCATTGTGATGTGGAGAATAAGGTGCATACGATGAAAAAGGTGATTTGTCATTTACAAGAGGTAGGTCGAAACAGAACATGAAAGTTGGTCGGTAGGTGGCATGCAGAGGTAGTTTCAAGGTGACAGGTTATGAAGATATGGTGCAAAAGACAAATGGATGGTGGCAGGCATAGTAAAATGATGGTGTGGAAGACATAGATGGTATTTGTTTTGCATTTACGGCACCGGATGCGGGCGATAATGACGGGAAGAGATTTAGTATGTGGGACAGAATTTCGGCGGCAGTATTGAGACCATGAGAGTAGCAAACGTAAGTCTAAAGGTTGTTTTATAGTAGTTAGGATGTAGAAAATGTATTCCGATAGGCCATTTTACATTTGGAGGGACGGTTGAAAGTGGACAGAGGAAAAGGTGCGGAAATGGCTGATTTTGATTGTTTATGTTTTGTGTGATAATTTTACATTTTTGCATAGTATTAGGTAGTCAGATGAAAGATGAATAGACATAGGAGTAAGAAAACATAGAATAGTTACCATTATTGGTAGGAGTGTGGTGGGGTGGTATAGTCCGCATTGGGATGTTACTTTCCTGTTATGGCATGGATTTCCCTTTAGGGTCTCTGAAGCGTATTTCCGTCACCGAAAAAGGCAGAAAAAGGGAAACTGAAGGGAGGATAGTAGTAAAGTTTGAATGGTGGTAGTGTAATGTATGATATCCGTTGGTTTTGGTTTCGGTTGTGAAAAGTTTTTTGGTATGATATTTTGCAAGTAGCATATATTTCTTGTGTGAGAAAGGTATATTTTGTATGTTCCCGCGCGTTTCCGTATTTTCCGCTTCCGTATTTTCCGC
>NZ_LAYF01000031.1:0-2231 GCF_001588645.1 Streptococcus oralis
CTAAAGTTGAGCGATAACTTCCTCAGTTGTCAAAACTTGGTTGGCAATGTAGCCATAGTTTGTCAGGGCAGCTTGGTAGGCTTCTTCACCTGGAGCACCGACAGCATCGTTAACAACAATGACATTGTAACCTAATTCTATGAGTTCACGCATGTGTGAATCCACGCAGAGATTAGCATTCATACCAGCCAAGATGACGGTGTCGATACCATTTTTGCGGAGTTGAAGGTTAAGGTCGTTGCTTTCTGGGCCAAAGATTTTATGTCCGTTGACAACAATAGTATCTTCATCCAAAAATGGTTTAATCTCTTCAATCATATCTGCTCCAGAGCCTTCTGGAATTGCTGAATACTGGCTATCACGCCAAAACATTTCGTTTTCAATCATCATCGTTTCACCAGCAGCTTTAAATTGCCACTTGTGATCGTGTGGATAGAAGTAGTGCGGTGAGATAAAACGCTTGTAGCCACGCTCTTGAGCAAGAGCGAAAAGCTTTGTCAGATTTTCAATAGTATTAACTTTTTCAAGAACGTCTTTAGTTGCTCCGAATCCTTTACCAGGATGTTTTAGGAATTCAACTTGTGGGTCTGTGATAACAAATGCGACATTTTTCTGATTGAACATGAGGTTCCTCCTAATATGATTTGATTAACAGCCAATAGGAATTTAGACTGTTAGTTTGATGATTTTCCAAATGGTAGTTTTAGTTATATACTGACCATTCGGTACAATTATAATAACATCTAAAATTGAATTTGTAAATTAATTTGCTCAGAACAAAAAATTTTAATGATAAAACAGTGGCAAAAGGAGGTGGTTTCAATTGTTTGGTCTCAGACTCTGAATCTGCTATAATAGGAAAAAAGAGAGGTGAGCAGATGAGCGTTAAAGAGCGTATTTTACAAAGTGCTGAGGAATTGATTTATCAGAAGGGTTATGTGGCCACCTCCATCAGTGACATCATGGAGGCGGCTGATGTTGGCAAGGGGCAGCTTTATTATTATTTCAAATCTAAGAAGGAAATTGGTTTGACGGTCATTCAAGATATTTTAGCAAATTGGCGAAAAGAGCTTTTTGAAGAGATTTTTGAAGCAGACAAGTCTGACAGTGACAAGTTTTCGGATATGATTGACTGGGTTTGTCAATTTCATGAAAGTCAGACGGTCTTTTATGGTTGCCCAATTGGTAATCTGATTGTGGAATTGTCCACAGAAGATGAGAACTTCCGCTGTCCTCTCAATGATTTTATGACCCAGTGGACAGAGAAGTTAGCCAGCCTCTTGCAAGACCTGCATGCTGACTGGTCAGAAGAGCGGGCGCAGTTGCAGGCCCGTCAAGTCATCTCCAGTATTCAAGGCAGCATTGTCATTCTCAAAGTCAGCCAAGACATCCAAGTTTTGGAAAATAATATGACGGATTTGAAAAAGAATTATTGTTAATTTTTAGCCGAAGAATTAAAAGTATGTTAATTTATGGATTGTGGTTAAGAGGTAAGAATGACAACAGATATTAAAACTGAAATTGGTCATAGAGTAAGACAGGAACGTGAACGTCACAAATTGACGAGAGAAGAGGTCTGTGGACAGAAGCTGACTTAATAATCAAACAGCTGATGCGTACTGAGCTTGGGCAATCCTTGCCAACAATTACTAAGTTACAATATTTATCTAAGCGATTAGAAGTTCCGATAGATACTTTTCTTGAAAATAAAGAACTAGCTCTTCCTGAGGAAGAGTTGCTGAGTCTAGACTTGATTGAAAGAATATTAGACTTGATAAGAACAGGGACAGGTAGTTTCGCTGAAGATATTTTTGATGATTATTTTAAGCAAGTAACACTAAAGCAAGTTTACACATTCAATAATTTACTATTAATTGATTATTTTGCTATGCAATGTCAAGACTTGATTTATAGAAGAGAGCATTAGATGATTTTCGGATTAAGTTGTTGAAACAGCAATTAGTTAGTGATGAAATGTATAATGTAGAGCTACTATCAGTTCTTTGTGCCATAGCGGGTGTTTATGTTGTTCATAATGACTATAAGCATATGATATCTCTAGTAAAAAAGATGAATGAAATTTTATCAGTAACAATGTTGCAAGTCTATAAACCTGGAATTTCAGTATTTGAAGCTAAGTGCTATCTTTATTTTGAAAATGATAAAAATAAAGCAAAGGAACTTTATCACTCAGCAACTATACTAGCTGAACAATTTGATGATAAAGTATT
>NZ_LAYF01000032.1:0-362 GCF_001588645.1 Streptococcus oralis
GGTGGTGGTGGATCTAACGAAATCACCATGAATCCTGATGAAATGCATACAATCATGTCTTACATCACCAATATTGAAATTTCATTTCAAAATAACTTAGCTCCAAAATTGAAGAGCCTATCTGAAACGAAATATTATGAGGGTGGAGAAGCTTCGAAAGCAATGGACCACTATGCTGATATGCTCAATAAAGTGAATGAAGTCGGAGACCTATACCGACGTGCTAATAGCGAGATTTTAAGCATGATGGATCAAATGATCGAACAAGATACCAAGCTTAGAGATGATTTTATAAATGGTCTTGTTGCTGATCCCGCTCTCGTACAAAACTTAAAAACTCTGGGAATCATTCCGCGAGGTGA
>NZ_LAYF01000033.1:0-457 GCF_001588645.1 Streptococcus oralis
CGTTTTATACTTTTGAATGTTAAGGGCTTCGAGCTTGGCTCCGACTTTGTCCATAGCCTCATAGAAGGGGCGGTCGATTTTCTTATTGATGTAGGTGTTCACATTCTCAGCATACCGCTCCAAAGTAGAGAGTTTGGCTTGTAGAGTTTGGGCAGTGCTGGTTTCATCGTGATAGGTATAGGAAACGACACCGTCCGTATCCTTTTTCCTTGATGAGTTTCTGAACCTTCTCAGAAATCTTGACCAGATCCTCCACCCGTTTGGCAAATCCAGTCGAAGTTGTTCCAGTACTATAGCTCCCTGCTTGAGCATTTGTGTAATTTCCATAGCCACTGCTAGAGACTGTGGCATTTTCAGTGAGGCCTGTCAGGGCTTGTTTCATCGTCTTCCAGGTCGATGAATGAAGTTCTACGTCTTTGGTCATTGGTCACCTCGCGGAATGATTCCCAGAGTTTTT
>NZ_LAYF01000034.1:0-686 GCF_001588645.1 Streptococcus oralis
GCTATCGCAAAGCGTTGAACAGACTTGAGTTTGGCGAAATCTCCTGACTGATAAGTTCCTACCGTACGTGTCTTACTAGCATGCTCTGCGATCAAGGCCTTAGTCGCAGCTAGAAGTTCCTTAAAGGCGACCAAATCTTGACTCGCATGGTTACTTTCATACTGAGTGATGGAGCTGTCCAAGTTCTTGATCTGATTGAGCAGGAAGTTATAGTCCATGACCGTTTTGGTATGACTGCTTCCATCATAGCTCACCAAGTCTGAAATCTTGTCCTTGGTCGTGTTCAAGACCTCAATCTCGTTCTTTAACTTATCCCTCGAACCCTTCAAATCACTATGTAATCGCGTAAACTCCTGACCAGGTAGCTTTGTATGCAGGTGACTATCAATCTGGTAATAACCGTCCTTGTATAGTAGGAGATTGGTTGAGTAGTCATTCATCAAGTTGACCAGAGTCTGAAGGAGAGTCCCATGAACCTCTACTAGGTATCTGCGCATACTCGAGATGGCCTGACCTTGGAGATTTTGATTGTTGATGAAGTCTGTCATGGCCTTGTTTAGGCTAGCGACGGACTCTCCCCAAGCATTTATCGTCTTTTGACTTTCCACCTGAACAGAGGTGATATCATCAAATTTTATATTGTAACTCATGGTACCTCCCTACTGCAAACCAGGAAACATGTTTTG
>NZ_LAYF01000035.1:0-1646 GCF_001588645.1 Streptococcus oralis
TCCCTACTGCAAACCAGGAAACATGTTTTGTCCCAGAGCACTATCTGTCCGATGCATCTCTTTCCCTGTGGCTGCCATCAAGGCGATATCTGTCTCCAGCAAAGTCATATAGGTCTTCACCAACTGGTGGAGTTCATTGAATTGTTTTAAAGAAAATTTTATTTAAAGCAAAAGTTTACCAATAAAACATTAGTAAACTCTGGTTTGATTAAAGAGAGAATGAGAGTTTTGTTGTGAGTTTTTCTTACATCTCATTCTTTACAACAAGATAATCCAATTTAAAACTTCTCTACTCCCTCTGAACTATACCCTAGCAAAGTAGCCTCATATTGATCTCCTAGTCCATTAGCATCATTCAGTTGAATCAACCACTCCTTAATAGTTTTTAATTTTACAATTGATGCATAGAAGGTTTGAAATATTCTGTTTGGTAGGTAAAACAGATTGTATTCATTGTCACTTGCATCTACGTAATAAATCTTGTTTAATTCTGAAGAAAAATTTATTTTTCCCTTAATCCTAGAATCAACCGAATAAAAACTATCAAGTTTTTCTCTAGTCAAGTATTCTTTCAATATTTCGATATCCTCTATATCATTTATTAAAGTCATCAGTGGGAATTCAAAATCTGTAACTCCTCTTTTAACAAAGATAGCAAAATAGAGCTGCGCCAACTCCTTGTTACGAATTTTACAGTATTCTGTACTAACCCCTCTTTCATTTAGTGAAATAAAAAATTCATCTTCTCTTTTTTCTAGAATGTAAATAATATCCACATTATCATATGCCTGCAACTTGTTATTTATTGAAACAATTTCGACATTGCTGATAAATCTTTTCAAACTTACAATATATTCATTATCAAACATTATAATTTCCTCAAATAACCAAATTCTATTAGTTTTTTAATAATAGCTGCCTCATCAGAAGGTATAGACATTATCTGTTTAGCAAAGAATGGATCTAATTTAAACTGTATTCCTCCTCCTGGTTGATTAAACCATGGGGCTATTTTTCCTTTTAAAACAGGTAAATCCATTAATATTTCATATTGATTATAATTCTTAAAATCCGAGTTTGGAGACATTGCCCTCATCTCTTTAGATTCACCAATATTTCCAAAAAAGTGTCCATAATCAGAACCAAATCGATCAATTTTATCTCCAGGAGATAGAGTTGTCTTTTGATATTCACCTTTTAAAAAGCCATCAATATTTGGATCACCTTTTTGTCCTGGCCAGTTCTCATTACCTGTAAGTTGATCAAAATATTTTGGATTATCATACACTGCCTTATTTTCAAGATATAGTTTTGAATTAACTGGTCTTTCCCAGGATAACAGTTTAACACGATCTTGAACCATTATACCTGATTCCGCATATTCATGCCATTGAAGATATCTCTGACGGTCCATCGGTTCCATACTCATCAAAGTTTTCTGGAATTTCTCCTTCGCCAGATATTGGTCAAAGTTACTGGATTCCCTCGCAAGCCTGCTTTCTTCCAGATTCTTCAGAATCTGTTCTCGGTTGTACTTCGGCGCCTCGACATCTACCTTCACCTTATTGAGACTAAACTTGCTGGCTGCTGAGGAGGCCGCATAGCCTCCTACCAGGTTCCCGATAAAGTTGGCGGTTTGGGCATCT
>NZ_LAYF01000037.1:0-527 GCF_001588645.1 Streptococcus oralis
AGCACCAACGCCAGATCCAGCACCAACACCAGATCCAGCGCCAACGCCAGATCCAGCGCCAACGCCAGATCCAGCACCAACACCAGATTCACAACCAACACCTCCAGCTACTGAGAATAAAGGTAAAGCTGAACTTCCAAACACAGGTGAAGCAACATCTATCTTCTCAGCAATTGGATTTGTAGTATTGGCATTGAGTGGATTGGTATTCTTCGTAAAACGTAAAGCCTAGGCTTTCGTAGGAGAAACATGAAACTTGGTAAGTGAGAATTCTACTTCTCTCTTAGACTTGATAGAGAAAGTCTCTAGAAAATTCGTTTTCTAGGGACTTTTTTGTTGTTTAAAATTAAATACAATAATATAAAAAAATATATTTTTTATAAAAAATTACAGCAAACAGAATTTTAAGTAAAATTACAAAAAAAAAGAAAAGAGTTATGAAAATAGGAGGCTCACGGTTAATATAGCAAAAAACAAAATAAGCGGTTACAATAGCGTTAAATCGCTTGACAAAGTGACATGTATAA
>NZ_LAYF01000038.1:0-1929 GCF_001588645.1 Streptococcus oralis
GGCTATCGCAAAGCGTTGAACAGACTTGAGCTTGGCAAAATCTCCTGACTGATAAGTCCCTACAGTACGTGTCTTCCCTGCATGTTCTGTTATCAAGGCCTTGGTCGCAGCTAGAAGTTCCTTAAAGGCGACCAAATCCTGACTCGCATGATTACTTTCATACTGAGTGATGGAGCTGTCCAAGTTCTTGATCTGATTGAGCAGAAAGTTATAGTCCATGACCGTGCTGGTATGACTGCTTCCATCATAGCTCACCAAGTCCGAAATCTTGTCCTTGGCCGTGTTTAAGAGTTCAATCTCGTTCTTTAACTTATCCCTCGAACCCTTCAAATCACTATGTAATCGCGTAAACTCCTGACCAGGTAGCTTTGTATGAAGATCACCATCAATCTGGTAGTAGCCGTCCTTGTACAGTAGGAGATTGGTTGAGTAGTCATTCATCAGATTGACCAGAGTCTGAAGAAGAGTCCCATGCACCTCTACTAGGTATCTGCGCATACTCGAGATGGCCTGACCTTGGAGGTTTGCACTTAATATAAAAACAGGAACTTGCCTTCAACTAACAGTGTATAAACAAGTTCCTCACAGGCTATTTCAATGGTGATACATAATCATCTGGAAGTTTGCCTTCAGATTCAATCCACTGTTTCTCAGCAATTGGAATCAACTCTTTAAGTTCTTCCTTAGAAAACAACTTCCTATTTTTAGGGACATCTATCAAAGAAGCTGGATATTTACTTATAAATTTTCTTCTAGACTCTTTTCTCTCTTCTTCCGTCGGTGGCCAACGATCGGTCTGAAGTTTACTTAATACTTCTAACTCCGTTCTCTCCCCACTTTCTAATAAGGCAAACAACTCGTTTGGTAATTCATAAACCACTCGCTGAGGGGCAATTCCTCCCTCCTCAGTAACGTAATAAAGATGATTGCCATCTCTCCAAATGTGCTGACCATAACCTTTTACTTCTTCGAACTGGATAACATCTTCCCAGCCTAATTTACTATGTTCCATGTATGTTCTCCTCTCTTGGTACTAATATCTTCCATAACACCTTCTGGAATATCTCCTGGGAAAGTTCGTCCGGTTGGTCTCCACCAGTCATTGGCTCCAACTTCATTCCCACTTGGTATTGAAATCCCTTTTTTCGCTACTACTTCTGGAGTGACATCCAAACGATAAAGTGGACCGTCTCCTAAATAACCTTCATCAAATCCTAATATAATTTCATAAAGACGATTATCTCCATTGGCAACCTTTTCAATGATATCTGCATGTTCTTTACTCAACCAGAAACTTGTACCATCACGCCCCCCAACAATACCTCCATTCCAATTTTCGCTAGGTTGAAATTTTTGGAATCTGGATGCTCCATTCTTAAATTGTTGGTTGTGCATTTTTAAATAGGTTGAATTATAAATATCTTCAGGATTTGGTCTATCCCCTTTATTTATTTCAAGTATTGATTTTTGTGTTACTCCATTTTTATACTTAACCTTCGGTGAGTCCTTAGAAATATTAAAAATCAATTCCCTTTCTTCAGGAGTTAATTTGTCAAAGACTTTTTCTAGATATCTTTCTCGAGTTGCAAAGTCTTTAAACCCTGAACTCTCCCTCGCAAGCCTACTTTCTTCTATATTTCTTAGAATCTGTTCTCGGTTATACTTCGGTGGTTCGACCTCTACCTTCACCTTATTGAGACTAAACTTGCTGGCTGCTGAGGAGGCCGCATAGCCTCCTACCAGGTTCCCGATAAAGTTGGCGGTTTGGGCATCTTCTTCGCTTCCACCTAGGAGCTTAGTCCCATGATAGGCAACCTGACCCGCTGTATAGGCACCGGCTTCCCCTATCGCAAACTGGGTCAAGCCCTTGACAACGCTCTGGGTCTGCCCTATGGGAATCATGATGGCACTCGCCGTCACAAAGACATT
>NZ_LAYF01000039.1:0-315 GCF_001588645.1 Streptococcus oralis
TAAAATAAGGAGAAGTTAGCCTCTCATAAATTTCTGTCTTTGATAAATTGGCATTCTTTCGGTATTCTCTTGCTTGAGCTAAGGCATTCGCCTTATAGTCTGCTTGCAAATGATTGATAGCATATTGTGCAGTGTCACTATTAAAACCTTCATAAATTAACATCTCATAAATTCTTTTTTTTGACAAATGAATCCTATTATAATCTTGTGCTGTCTTTAAAGCTGCTGAGTATGGATTCCCGGCTGCTGGTTTTGGTTGTCGCACACCATCGTTTCCTACATAGTAACGACCACCATCTACCCATTTACCCCTTA
>NZ_LAYF01000040.1:0-299 GCF_001588645.1 Streptococcus oralis
CTCAAGTCTGTTCAACGCTTTGCGATAGCCTACAAACAGGCGACCCAGCAGATGGAGAGTCGCGTTGAGCGCGTGAAGGCTGCCCAGGAGCGAGACAAGGTCCGTTTTGAGGCCTTGGCTGCGGAGGATCGTGCCAAGAATGGTTGGAAAGACTTGGCGATTGGTGTGGTGACCGTTGCGTTTGGTATTCTCGCAATTATAGGAACCTTGGGAACTGCGACTCCTTTAGTTGTTGCAGGCGGTATCGTGGGTTTTGGGACAACAGCCTATGGGTTGTCTAATATGTACGAGGCTGGTCA
>NZ_LAYF01000041.1:0-237 GCF_001588645.1 Streptococcus oralis
TTTATGAGAGGCTAACTTCTCCTTATTTTAAAAAATTTACAAAAGAAGAAGCAGACTATGCCATTCAAAAACTAGATTTAACACCAGAAGGAAGCACTGCCCGCAATAAATGGGTAGGAGACTATTATTATAAATCAGATGGAAAGGTGGCCAAGAATGAATGGGTAGATGGTGGCCGTTACTATGTTAATTCTGAAGGCAAAATGGTAAGGGGTAAATGGGTAGATGGTGGTCGTT
>NZ_LAYF01000042.1:0-860 GCF_001588645.1 Streptococcus oralis
TTTTTTATTTTCTTTTTTTTTTTTTTTCGTTGCAAAGATGGGTTAAAAGAGAAGGGCTTTCACGAAGCTTCCCGAGCGTGAAAGGATTTGCCCGGACAGTTTGCTTCATGGAGCAGTTTTTTCCGCACCATCAGAGCGGCAAACATGAGTGCTTTTATAAGTTTAGAGAATTGAGAAAAGCTCATTTCCTATAGTTAACAGGACATGCCTTTGATATGAAAAAAAATACTACGAACTACGATTTTACCAAGAAAGATGTAAGAGACAAGTGAACAGTGATGGTGGGGACATTTTTTTTAAGTAAATGGCAGTTTCTAGGGAATGATGATGGCAAGTTCCAGAGAGGCAGCGTGAAAGGATGAGGCTACTGGGAAGAAGAAAGAGGAAAAGTGCAAGATGAATAGCCAGTGCAATATATATACATGTATACTTAACAGATATGGAATGGTTGGCGAAGTAAATTTTTGGCGACGCGGTACGCGGAGTTGTAAGATGTACTACGATCATATAGTGTAATGCGGCAAAATGTTAGTGCAGGAAAGCGGGAAGGAAAAAGAAGCAACTAAACGAGGGTGTAGAAAAAGACGAAGAGGAAAGGATTAACCGTAGAAGAGAGGGAAATGGAGGGAAGAGAACAAAACCGGAGTGTTTTTTTTTTTTTGTAGGAATATCGGAGGAGAATATTGTTTGTACATATCAAGTAGTAGCAACCCAATGAGCATAATGGAGTGCTTAACTCTTCAGAAGAAGAGTGCAGCTGGATAGTGCGAATTTTTCTGAATCGAATGGTAGGTTAGTTATGGGATTTAGCATAGGAAGCCAAGAAACTAGAAAAAAAAAAAAAAAAAAAAAAAAAAAAA
>NZ_LAYF01000043.1:0-403 GCF_001588645.1 Streptococcus oralis
TAGACCAAGACGATAACAACAAGGAAGTTGGTAAGGTCGTTGAAAGCGGTAAGTCAGGTGAACCAATCGGAACTACTAACTACGCAACTCGTCTGAAAGAATTGACAGACAAGGGCTACGAAGTGGTGAACGATGAGTTCAAGGGACCTAAGACCTTCGATAACGATGATAAGAAGGACCAACAATTTGTGGTTACTCTTCGTCATGGTAAAGAAGCAATCAAGGATCCAGCAGAACTCAACAAGAAGGTTACACGTACCATCAAGTATCAATACGCAGATGGTCAAACAGCAGGCCGTCCAGCTCTGAAAGCTCCAGTAACACAAGAAGCAGCCTTCACACGTACAGGTGAGCGCGACCGTGTAACTGGCAACAAGACTTTCACTCCATGGACACCAGCTAC
>NZ_LAYF01000044.1:0-317 GCF_001588645.1 Streptococcus oralis
CTAATACTAATAGCTCGAGGACTTATCCAATTTTCATTGAGCGCAGCTTTTGGCAAGTATTGTGAGGTTTGAGTAGTTATTCAATTTTGAGTTGACAAGGCAATAAGATATTGTAAGTTAATTCAGCTAGTTAAGTGACGATAGCCTAGGAGATACACCTGTACCCATGCCGAACACAGTAGTTAAGCCCTAGAACGCCGGAAGTAGTTGGGGGTTGCCCCCTGTGAGATATGGAAGTCGCTTAGCTTTTATCCGCCATAGCTCAGTTGGTAGTAGCGCATGACTGTTAATCATGATGTCGTAGGTTCGAGTCCTAC
>NZ_LAYF01000045.1:0-311 GCF_001588645.1 Streptococcus oralis
AATCTTCTTTAAGGAAAGAGTGAGGAAAGTATCTCGTAGGACAAAATAAAAAAAAGAGAGTGGGACAGAAATCGGTAATTCGTTAGAATTCGATTTCGTCGTCCCACCTCCGCACAGTTGAGTAGGGCTGTAAAAGCTGATGAAATCAGCGTAGTAGAGCCCACTCAACCACTGCGTCTTGCTCGACAATCCAAAGACAATTGAGAGGCTAGGACTTTTGTCCCAGCCTCTCTTTGGATATTAGTTTTGTTTTTCAAGCAAGCTCTTGATTTCTTGCAGAACTTCAAGTTCTGTTGGTCCAGCTGGTGCTT
>NZ_LAYF01000046.1:0-1751 GCF_001588645.1 Streptococcus oralis
TATTTTCCGCTTCCGTATTTTCCGCTTCCGCTTCCGCAGTAAAAAAAAGTGAGGAACTGGGTTACCCGGGGCACCTGTCACTTTGGAAAAAAAAAAGAAAAAAATATACGCTAAGATTTTTGGAGAATAGCTTAAATTGAAGTTTTTCTCGGCAAGAAATACGTAGTTAAGGCAGAGCGACAGAGAGGGCAAAAGAAAATAAAAGTAAGATTTTAGTTTGTAATGGGAGGGGGGGTTTAGTCATGGAGTACAAGTGTGAGGAAAAGTAGTTGGGAGGTACTTCATGCGAAAGCAGTTGAAGACAAGTTCGAAAAGAGTTTGGAAACGAATTCGAGTAGGCTTGTCGTTCGTTATGTTTTTGTAAATGGCCTCGTCAAACGGTGGAGAGAGTCGCTAGGTGATCGTCAGATCTGCCTAGTCTCTATACAGCGTGTTTAATTGACATGGGTTGATGCGTATTGAGAGATACAATTTGGGAAGAAATTCCCAGAGTGTGTTTCTTTTGCGTTTAACCTGAACAGTCTCATCGTGGGCATCTTGCGATTCCATTGGTGAGCAGCGAAGGATTTGGTGGATTACTAGCTAATAGCAATCTATTTCAAAGAATTCAAACTTGGGGGAATGCCTTGTTGAATAGCCGGTCGCAAGACTGTGATTCTTCAAGTGTAACCTCCTCTCAAATCAGCGATATCAAACGTACCATTCCGTGAAACACCGGGGTATCTGTTTGGTGGAACCTGATTAGAGGAAACTCAAAGAGTGCTATGGTATGGTGACGGAGTGCGCTGGTCAAGAGTGTAAAAGCTTTTTGAACAGAGAGCATTTCCGGCAGCAGAGAGACCTGAAAAAGCAATTTTTCTGGAATTTCAGCTGTTTCCAAACTCAATAAGTATCTTCTAGCAAGAGGGAATGGGTGGGAAAAAAAAAAGAGATTTCGGTTTCTTTCTTTTTTACTGCTTGTTGCTTCTTCTTTTAAGATAGTTATCTGGTTGATCCTGCCAGTAGTCATATGCTTGTCTCAAAGATTAAGCCATGCATGTCTAAGTATAAGCAATTTATACAGTGAAACTGCGAATGGCTCATTAAATCAGTTATCGTTTATTTGATAGTTCCTTTACTACATGGTATAACTGTGGTAATTCTAGAGCTAATACATGCTTAAAATCTCGACCCTTTGGAAGAGATGTATTTATTAGATAAAAAATCAATGTCTTCGGACTCTTTGATGATTCATAATAACTTTTCGAATCGCATGGCCTTGTGCTGGCGATGGTTCATTCAAATTTCTGCCCTATCAACTTTCGATGGTAGGATAGTGGCCTACCATGGTTTCAACGGGTAACGGGGAATAAGGGTTCGATTCCGGAGAGGGAGCCTGAGAAACGGCTACCACATCCAAGGAAGGCAGCAGGCGCGCAAATTACCCAATCCTAATTCAGGGAGGTAGTGACAATAAATAACGATACAGGGCCCATTCGGGTCTTGTAATTGGAATGAGTACAATGTAAATACCTTAACGAGGAACAATTGGAGGGCAAGTCTGGTGCCAGCAGCCGCGGTAATTCCAGCTCCAATAGCGTATATTAAAGTTGTTGCAGTTAAAAAGCTCGTAGTTGAACTTTGGGCCCGGTTGGCCGGTCCGATTTTTTCGTGTACTGGATTTCCAACGGGGCCTTTCCTTCTGGCTAACCTTGAGTCCTTGTGGCTCTTGGCGAACCGGGACTTTTACTTTGAAAAAATTAGAGTGTTCA
>NZ_LAYF01000047.1:0-418 GCF_001588645.1 Streptococcus oralis
ATAAGTACGCATTTAAGCATAAACACGCACTATGCCGTTCTTCTCATGTATATATATATACAGGCAACACGCAGATATAGGTGCGACGTGAACAGTGAGCTGTATGTGCGCAGCTCGCGTTGCATTTTCGGAAGCGCTCGTTTTCGGAAACGCTTTGAAGTTCCTATTCCGAAGTTCCTATTCTCTAGAAAGTATAGGAACTTCAGAGCGCTTTTGAAAACCAAAAGCGCTCTGAAGACGCACTTTCAAAAAACCAAAAACGCACCGGACTGTAACGAGCTACTAAAATATTGCGAATACCGCTTCCACAAACATTGCTCAAAAGCAGCTCTTTGCTATGTTCTATATCTTCTATATCCCTATATAACCTACTCATTGACCTTTCGCTCCTTGAACTTGCACCTAAACTCGACTTCTA
>NZ_LAYF01000048.1:0-308 GCF_001588645.1 Streptococcus oralis
GCGCTTGAAAGGCTCAGCAACGTAGCGCTTCAAGAGTTCTACATCACGTTCCAATGTTTCCAAAGCTTGAGGAGCCCGGTCAAGAACACCTTGGATCAAGGCTTTGACATAAGCTTCCTGCAAGTCGAGTGACTCATCGTGAGTAACAAAATTATACTCCGCATCCATCATCCAGAACTCTGTCAAATGACGGCGAGTTTTTGATTTTTCTGCACGGAATACTGGTCCAAAGTCATAAACACGTCCCAGAGCCATTGCCCCTGCTTCGAGGTACAGCTGACCAGATTGGCTCAAGTATGCTGGAGTTC
>NZ_LAYF01000049.1:0-401 GCF_001588645.1 Streptococcus oralis
CCTTAACATAGTCTGAAAAGACGAAGAAGGTTCCACCGTAAACGCGAAGCCCACCATGAAGCGCCATACCGTTAAGAATTGTTCCCATGGCAAACTCGCGCACACCAAATTGGATGTTGCGGTTGAGACGGTGGGCATCATCCTGCAGACCGTCTTCCTTGATGTAGGTCATATTGGAATGAGCCAAGTCAGCAGAACCGCCGAGGAAAGTTGGAAGCACCTTAGCTGCTGCATTGAGAGCATCCTGACTAGAATTACGGGTCGCTTGAGAGAAGCCATTTTCAAGCACTGGGAAGTCTTCTGGCTTAATCTCTACTGGATCTTGACCAGCAATGATAGCTGCTACTTCTTCTGCCAACTCTGGATGGGCTTGCTTGTAGTCCTCTACCAGCTGTTTCCAA